>NZ_BAOX01000327.1:0-5291 GCF_000813105.1 Rhodococcus sp. BS-15
GTCCGCACCGCCGGCCGCAGCGTGTGCCCCGGCGACCAGCGAAGCCGACAGTGCCATCGCCGCGTCCCGCTGTTCGGGATCGAGATACCGATTACGCGAGGACAATGCGAGACCGTCCTGCTCGCGAACCGTCGGGACCCCGATGACCGCGACGTCGAAGTTCAGATCGCGCACCATCTGCCGGATCAACGTCAGCTGCTGGTAGTCCTTCTCGCCGAAGTACGCGCGATGCGGTGCGGCGATCTGCAGCAGCTTGGCCACGACGGTGAGCATTCCTGCGAAATGAGTTGGCCTGCTGGCACCTTCGAGTTCTGCGCCGAGCGGACCGGGATGGACCGTGGTGCGCGGACCCGACGGGTACATGTCCGACGCCGACGGCGCGAAGACCAGCTCGACGCCCTCTTCACGCAGCAGCGCGACATCGGCGTCGAGGGTGCGCGGGTAGGCATCGAGGTCCTCGCCCACACCGAACTGCAGCGGGTTGACGAAGATCGACACGATCACCACGGCACCGGTGAGCTTGGCCTGCCGCACCAGCTGCAGGTGCCCGGCGTGCAGCGCGCCCATGGTCGGGACCAGAGCGACCTGCTTCCCGACGCCTCGCAGTGCTTTCGACACCGACGTGATCACCGCAGGATCGTGGTGAACCGTCAACTGCCCCTTGGTATAGCTGCCCGCGAGGGTCATCGATTCCCTTCCAGAAGTTCGATCAGGTCTGCCTTGGCCCCGATACGCTGCGCCGATCGCAACGACAGCGCCCGGTACCCGGCGGCGATCCGCGAATCCACGGACTCGAGCACGTCGAGATGCTTGCCGACTGCAGCGGTGTCGCCGCGGGCAACCGGCCCCGTGAGCGCCGACTGCCCGTTGCGCAGCGCATTGTCCAGCGCGGCTTCGAGCAGTGGAGCCAGAACACGCTCGGGCACACCGCGCTCGGAGTCCGAACCGGGAAAACCCGGTCCGGCCAATGCAACTCGGAGCGCCTCGACCGCGTCGACCACCAGAGTGACGAGGTGATTGCTGCCGTGCGCGAGCGCAGCATGGTAGAGCGCCCGATTGTTCTCGGGCACGTGAACCGGCTCGCCGCCGATCTCGAGGACCAGAGCCTGCGCCACCGCATAGCCGATCTCGTCGCCTGCAGTGATGCCGAAGCACGCAGCGGTCATCCGGTCGGTGTCCTCGACTCCACCGCTGAACGTCATGGCCGGGTGGATCGCCAACGGCACGGCACCGAGAGCCGACAGAGGCTCGAGCACCGAGATCCCGTTCGCGCCGGAGGTGTGCACCACCAACTTTCCCGGTGCAACCGCCCCGGTGGATGCCAGACCCGCGACGATCGACGCCAGCTCACTGTCCGGTACGGCCAGAATCAGCAGTTCTGCGCGACGAGCAACCTCGTCGACGGGCAGAACTTGAGACTCGGGCAACCGCTCACGCACCCGCGCGATGGACGCATCCGACACGGCAGCGGCACCGACGACAACATGCCCGACGCGTTCGAGCGCCTCACCGAATGCGGTACCGACCCGACCTGCCGAGACGACACCAACCGTCAAGCGAGCCGGAGACAGACCACCGGTGCCAGAAAAGGTCACCGAAAATTTCCTCTCGTTCGTTCCAGTCCCGCTCTGCGGTACCAGACGTCCTGTACGGAACAATAGCGACCGCGACCCCTCGCAGGCCATGGAAGAGCTGTGTGATCTGGTTCTCAGTCTGCGCGACGGCGACGGCGACGGGTTCCCGGATCGGTCATGCCCGCATCACCGGACCCTCCGCCTTGCAGCCCGGCCATGATCTCGGCGACGGATCGACCGTTCGAGTGTGCACCCGACGCATCCTCGTCGTCGGCCGACTCCGCGCGCCTACGACCGCGTCGAGGCGAGACGGATGTGTCCTCGGCCGGTGTCTCGTAGTCGTGATCGGCCGCGAAGAACGCGTCGGCCGATTCACGCAACGAGGCGCGCGCCGTCGAGAAGGCGTCACCGTTCCGGTCCGCGGCAGGCTCGGTTTCGTACTGCTCGTCCGGCTCCGCCGAATACGACTCCGCCGAATACGACTCTGCGGAAAACGAACCCGTGGAATACGAACCGACCGAGTCGGCCTCCGCATGCCCGCTCTCGTAGGTCTCTTCGGTGGCCTGCGGCTCGAACTCCGCCGCCGGTTCCGGCTCTGCGGCAGGTCGACGCGTCTGCTCGAAGTCGTATGCGGTGAAAGGCGAGCTGGGCGGCGTGACGCGCCCCGCCGGTCTCGGTGCGCCGTAGGGACGTGCTTGCGCTGCAGGTCGCTCGAACGGGTCCTCGTCCGCATCGGCCGCGTCCGTGTCGTAGCTCGTCTCCTCGAACGAATCCTCGGCGTACGAATCCTCAGTCGACTCGGAGGCCGCTGCGGAGGCCGTGGCCTGCGGCATCTCGTCCGGATCCTCGGGGTACACCACCGACGTCTCGGCCGTGACCGGCTCGTCGTAGGGAGTTCCGACACCGTTGAGGCCGGTTCCCGGTGCCATCGAGCCGTTCCCGCGACCGGGAACGTAGAGGCCGGACGGCGCAGGTTGGTAGCTGTCGTAACCGCGTCCGCCGAGTTCTTGCATCCTCATCGCTTCGGCACGCAGTGCGACACGTTCGGTGGGCAGATCGCCGTCGAAGAGCACCTGCAGGTTCTGGCGAAGGGCAGCGAGTTCGTTGCGCAGCGCTGCTACCTCGTCGAGCTCGAGCTGCGATTCACCGCGAACCCGAGCTTCGACGCTCATCTCGTACTCGCGCCGCGCCGAGATCTCCCGAGCCAACTGCAGCTCGTAGACCGTCTGCAGGTCCTTGGCCTTGGTCTGATCGGCGGCCGCCTCGCGCCTGTACTTGGTCATCGCGAACGCACCGATCACCGCAGCCCACAGCGCCGAGAGAACACCGACCCTCATCCACTGCACGCTCTCGGTGAAGAGCAACAACACACTGGCGATGATGCCGAACACGACGAGCGCCGCGAGGAACAGCTGGCTCGCACTGCGCCTCTTACGGCGCCCCTTCTTTGCGCGAGTCTGATCTGTCATGTTCACAAGGGTAACCGGCAAATCGTTCGCAAATAGTCATCCTCGACCGATCACTTACACAACCGAGGTAACAATCAAAAGTTTCGAGCGCTACCGAGAACGCTCGTCGTCACGGTCCTTCGGGGTACGGCAGCACTGTTCGAGCCATACCGCGGCAGCGACGACGGCCAGTCCTGCCACGAGCGCAACGACGGCTCCGGCCCGATCCGACGACGCTGCCCGCACCGTCGCCGCACGCGGCATCACGTACACCAGAAATCCGACGCACACTCCGACGACAGCGGTTCCCACCAGCATCGATGCCTTCGCCAACACCAGCGCCCTGAACACCGTCAACGGGTGTAGATCGTGCAGACCGCTGCCCACTCGATGCTCGGCGATGCGATTGCGAACGATCACGGCAGTCACCACTTGCACCACCGCGACCAGATACAACGACGCCCCGGCGTACACCGGAATCGGTGGCAACGAGCCGTAGAAGACCCGGACCAGCAGCCACGTGCCGATCGAGGCGACCAGGAAAAGACCCAAGACATCCCAGACCTTGGTGGGATTGGTCACCACAACCCATCACCGACGCCTTCTTGCTCTTCTGGTCGTTCCTGCAGGCTCCACTCCTGCTTTTCTGGTCGTTCCTGCAGGCTCCACTCCTGCTTTTCTGGTCGTTCCTGCAGGCTCCACTCCTGCTCGATCACTCCCGCACGCTCCTCCGGGCTCAGTCTCCCGAGTAACTCGGTCACCGGAACGTCGTCGTCGCCGACGCGCAGGGTGGCGTCCGGCTCGACGTCCAGCCACGGCAGCAGGACGAACGCTCGCTCGTGCGCGCGCGGGTGCGGAAGGATCAAACGAGGGTCCTCGCTGATCATGTTCTCGCACACCACCACGTCGACGTCGAGGCTCCGCGGCCCCCCACCGCTGCACTCGAACGCGATCGGCCGCCTCCTCGAGGCGCTGACCGAAGCGCAACCAATCCCAGGCGTCGAACGCGTCGTCCTCGGCCACGACGACGGCGTTGAGGAAGTCCTGCTGCTCGACGCCACCCCAGGGAGCGGAGCGGTACACCGGCGAGCAGGCCACCAGCCGCGTACCCAATTCGGCTGTGACAGAGCGCAAGTGGGCGAGCGAATCACCGATGTTGCTGCCGATGGACAGCACGGCCCTGGTCACGGCCGCTCCCGGTACGCCACCACGGCAACGTCCCCGAACGTCAGCGGAATGGGGGCCGACGGCTTGTGCAGCACCACTTCCACCGCGTCGACGCGCGAGTCGTACGCCAGCACGACCTCGGCGATCTCGGCCGAAACCGTCTCGATCAGATCCCTGGACGGGCCCGCGACGACGGCCGCGGCGTGCTCGGCCAGTTCTCCGTAATGCAGGGTTCGGGTCAAATCGTCGGTCTCGGCCGCGGGCCGCAGGTCCATCCACACGGTGATGTCGACGACGAAGTCCTGCCCGTCTCGCTTCTCGAAGTCGAAGACGCCGTGATTGCCGCACACCGTCAGGCCACGCAGTTCGATGCGGTCGCCGCGACGCGTCCCGGCACCGACGCGGCTGCTGATCTCGCTCATGCCCGATCACCCTGCCATGCCCGTACGACGGCGACCGCGTCGAGTGATGCTCGGGCGTCGTGCACGCGAACACCCCCACGCTCCCCCGGCGACGGCGAGCGCCGACACCACGGCCGTGGCGATCTCTCGCCCGTCCGGCGGCCGCGGAGAACCGTCGTCGTCCGCCAACAGCGATCCGAGAAAACGCTTCCTGGAAGCACCGACGAGAACCGGAAAGCCGGCCGACACCAGGTCGGGAAGGCCACGCAGCAGTTGCCAGTTGTGATCGGCGTTCTTGGCGAATCCGAGGCCGGGGTCGAGCACGAGCATCGCGGAGTCCACTCCCGCGGCCACTGCGTGATCGACCTGTTCGAGCAGTTCGCTGCGGACGTCGGCGACCACGTCGTCGTACCGGTCGGCTGGACCGGCGTGCCGGTATTCGGATCCGGCGGCTCGCCAGTGCATCAAGATCCACGGCAGTCCGCCGTCCGCAACCACCCCGGCCATGGCCGGATCCGCCCGACCGCCCGAGACGTCGTTGACGATAGAGACCCCGGCCTCGATCGCGCCTCGGCGACCGAGGCGCGCATGGTGTCGACGCTGGTGGTCACACCAGCTTCGGCCAGCGCGGCGATGACCGGGACGACGCGCTGCGCTTCGAGAGTCGATCGATCCGGTCTGCTCCGGGACGCGTCGACTCA
>NZ_BAOX01000326.1:0-5292 GCF_000813105.1 Rhodococcus sp. BS-15
TGACATGTGCAGGACACATCTTCCTTCGCGGGTGTGACACCCACAGTTTCGAGAGAGGCTTGACGGCTTTGCCGGCGAAGCCAGGACTGAACTCAATGTGCCGCCAGGCGAGGCCGCGCTCGACGCCGGTGGAACGTTCGCCGACTGCGCGGACGCCGCAGCCGAAGCACTGGAACTGGAGGACGAGGGCATGTTCACCGCAGAGTACCGCCGCACCCTGGTGCGCACGTTGGTCGCCGAAGCCTGCAGCGACGCACTGGTCTCGCAGGGGGTGCCCACATGAGCGTCGATCAGGTCCTCACGCCGAAATTCGTCGGCACCTCGGTCGCCCGCCGGGAAGACCCGCGGTTGCTCACCGGCCGAGGCAGATTCGTCGACGACATCGCGATGCCGGGAATGTTGCACGCTCAGTTCGTACGCAGCACCGTCGCGGCCGCTCGATCACCGGTCTGGACGTCGGTGATGTCGCCGGAGTCGAGGGAGTGCGCGGCGTCTTCACCGCGGCGGACCTGGAGCTGCGGCCGATCCGAGCCGAATTATCCCGTCCACTCAGCGAATTCGTGCCCACCGACATGCCCGTACTGGCGCACGACGTCGTGCGCTACGTCGGTGAGCCACTGGCCATCGTCGTCGCCGCCGATGCCTACAGCGTCGAGGACGGGCTCGAAGCGGCACGGGTGTCGTACCGGACCGTCACCGCCGTCACCTCCGCAGACCAGGCCATGTCCGACGGCGTACCCCTGGTGCACGATTCGGTTCCGAACAACACCGTCGTGGACGTACAGATGTTCGCCACCGAGGGCATCGACGAGATTTTCGACGACGCGCACACCGTCGTGTCCGTGCGATCGCGCACCGGGCGTCAGAACGCGCTTCCGCTCGAGACCCGCGGCTGCATCGCGTACTGGGACGACCGCGACAAGCAGCTGATCGTCCACATCTGTACACAGGTGCCGCACCAGGTTCGGACCGTCACCGCGCTGTGCCTCGGGCTCGACGAGCGAGAGGTCCGTGTCGTGGTACCCGACATGGGTGGCGGCTTCGGACAGAAGTGCGTCGTCGGTCGCGAGGAGATCGCCGTCGCCGCAGCCGCATTGAAGCTCCGCCGCCCGGTCAAATGGATCGAGGACCGCAAGGACGCACTGACGGCGTCGTTCCTGGCGCGCGAACAGCAGTACGACGTGCGGGCAGCGTTCGATTCCGAGGGGCACATTCTCGGCCTCGACGCAGATGTCGTGTGCGATATGGGCGCGTACTCGTGCTACCCCTTCACCGCAGGCATCGAGCCGCTCATGGCCTCGGCCGAAATGCCGGGGGTGTACCAGGTTCCGGCATATCGGGTGCGGGGCCGTTCCGTGTTCAGCAACAAGGCACCGACCGCGCCGTACCGCGGGGTGTCCCGCCCGCAGTACGTCATGGTGATGGAGCGGCTGTTCGAGCGAGCGGCCCGCGAACTGAACCTCGATGCGGTGGAGATCAGACGGCGCAACGTCATCACCGCTTTCCCCTACACCGGCGTCAACAACATCACCTACGATCCGGGCTCCTACCTCGAGGCACTGAACCTGTGCGAGCAGATGCTACTAGACGGTGGGTGGTACGACTTCCAGGAGCGGGCGACCGCAGACGGCCGACACATCGGCATCGGATACTCGTGCTTCAGCGAGCGAACCGGCTACGGCAGCAGCGCATTCGCGGCCCGCAAGATGAACGTGGTGCCGGGATTCGACATCTCGGAGGTCCGGATGGACACCTCCGGCACGGTGGTCGTGACGACCGGCACAATGAGCCACGGCCAGAGCCACGAGACCACCATGGCGCAGATCGTCGCAGACCGGCTCGGCATCGACGTCGAACAGGTCAAGATCGTGCAGGGCGACACCGACCGCATCACCTACGGCTTCGGGTCGTTCGCCTCCCGCTCGATCACCATCGGCGGTAGCGCGGTGGCGTTGGCGTCGAACAAGCTGGGAGACAAACTGTGTGAGATCGCGGCGCACCTGATGGAGACCCGTGACGACAACGTCGAGCTGGCCTCGGGCCGCGTCCGTCAGCGCGACGACCACTCCAAGTACGTCACCTACCGGGACATCGCCGACGTCGCGTACCTGAAGGCGCAACTGCTACCGAAGGGCGTCGAACCCGGATTGTCCGCGACGGCCAGCTTCGACGTGTTCAACGACGGCACGTTCTCCAACGCCACCCACGGCGTCGTGGTGGAGTTGCACGAGGGCACCGGCCGAGTGGAGATCCTGAAGTACGTGTGCGTCGAGGACTGCGGAGTCGCCATCAATCCCAAGATCGTCGAAGGACAGTGCCGCGGTGGAATCGCCCAGGGCATCGCCGGTGCGTTGTTCGAGCAGGTGTCGTACGACGATCACGGAAACCCACTGTGCGCCAGCTTCATCGACTACAAGGTGCCCACTGCCTGCGAAATCCCGGACATCGAGATCCATCACCTCGAAACGCCCTGCCTGTTCACCGAATCCGGAGCCAAGGGAGCCGGTGAGGGCGGCACGATCGGCGCACCGGCCGCCGTGCTCAACGCCGTCAACGACGGATTGCGCTCCACCGGACTCGAACTGAACGACACACCGATCACCCCCGTGGCGGTACAGGCGGCACTGGCGAAGGGAAGGCCATGAGCAACAAGCAACTGATCGAACTGAACGTCAACGGAACCATCCATGAGGTGATCACCGAACCACGCCGAACTCTGGTCGACGTACTGCGGCACGATCTGCAGCTCACCGGAACGCATGTCGGCTGCGAGCACGGCGTGTGCGGAGCCTGCACCGTGCTGATCGACGGCAAGCCGGCCCGCGCGTGCCTGACGTTCGCAGCGCAGGTGGAGAACTCGGACATCGAGACCGTCGAATCACTCGGCATCGACGGTGAATTGAACGATCTGCAGCAGGCCTTCGCGGACCACCACGGTCTGCAGTGCGGTTTCTGCACACCGGGCTTCCTGATGTTGGCCGAGGGCTACCTCGCCGACAACCCCGATGCCACCAAGGAACAGATCCGAGAGGTGGTGGCGTCGAACTACTGCCGCTGTACCGGGTATCAAACCATCGTCGAGGCCATCGACTCGTGTGCCGAACAGCGGCGTTGCGCCGGCTGTGTGAACGGAGTTTCCCAGTGATCTTGACCAACACGCTCGACATAGGCGCCTCCGCCGAGGACGTCTTCCGACTGATCAACGACGTCGAGAAGGTGGCGACGTGCGTACCGGGGGCCGCCATCACCGGTAAGGACGGTGAGACCTACCTCGGCGGAGTCAAGGTCAAAGTGGGCCCGATCAGTGCGTCGTACGCCGGCACGATTCGCTTCCTCGCGGTCGATGCCGAAACCCGGACGCTCTCACTCGAAGCCAAAGGAGCTGACTCGCACGGCAACGGCGATGCCGAGGCCCAGGTGAAACTGGCGGTCGAGGCGATCGGTGACCGTTCGCGGTTGACCCTGAACACCGATCTGGTGATCAGCGGCAAGATCGTCTCGTTCGGCAAGGGCGCGATCGTGGCGGTGTCGAACAAGGTGCTGCAACAGTTCGCCGTCAATCTCGGTGCGCTGCTCAGTGGTTCGGCTACGGCCGAATCGACCACGCCTGCAGCTGTGAAGGCTGCTGTTGCGAGCCCGATGGGCGGCGAATTGAATGCGATGTCTCTGATGCCCGAACCGGTGCGCAAGTACGCGCCGATCGCGGGCATCTTCCTCGCCGGAATGGTCGAGGGATGGTTGGTGTCCAGGGCTTTCGGGCGACGGTAGGTTCGCGATGCTCGACTTCGCCGCCACACTCCACGATTGGTTCATCAGCGGACGGCCGTTCGGTGTAGCCACCGTCGTGGCAACCTCCGGCAGTGCGGTCCGAGAGGTGGGTGCTGTCATGGCCGTCGGCGCCGGCCGCGGAGCACTCGGAGGTGTGTCCGGCGGATGCGTCGAAGGTGCAGTGTTCGACGCTGCGGTGTCGGCGGCGACGGGTGGATTCGCCGATCGGCTTCGATTCGGCGTCGCGGCAGATGACCCCTTCGCCATAGGGCTCACCTGCGGCGGCACCATCGAGGTCGTGGTGGACCGAGTGGATCGGGACAGCCGCCCGCACTACGGACAGCTGTTGGAGCGAATCATGTCGCGATCTTCTGTTGCCGAAGTGACCGTCGCCTCCGGTGCTGCGGGCGGTCACCTCGTGGTGACGGCCGACGATTCGTTCGGCTCCATCGGCCACCCGCTTCTCGACGCTGGAGCCACCGAGCTCGCTCGGGTCATGTTGGCGGACGGATCGAGCGGACTGCGTGAGATCGACGCCGTCGAGGTCTTCGTGCGATCGTTCCCTGCTCCGCCGCTGCTGATCATCTTCGGCGCGCTCGACCTCGCCGACTCCGTCGCCCGGGCAGCCGCGATCGTGGGATACCGCACCGTGGTGTGCGACGCTCGGCCGATCTTCGCTACGGCCGAACGCTTTCCGCACGCCGACGAGGTCGTGGTGGCCTGGCCGCACGAGTATCTGACGGCGCAGTGGGAGGCGGGCTTGATCGACCGCTCCACCGCGCTGTGTGTACTGACGCACGATGAGAAGTTCGATGTCCCGCTGCTCGACGTCGCGGTACGCACCCCGGCCGGCTACATCGGCGTGCTGGGCAGCCGTCGAACACACGAGGATCGCCGTCGCCGACTCCTCGCACGCGGGGTCGACGCGGGCTCCCTGGCGCGGTTGGCCTCGCCCGTGGGTCTGGATCTCGGTGGGCGTAGTCCCGGAGAGACCGCGTTGTCGATCGTGGCCGAAATGGTCGCGGTATCGAACGGGCGATCCGGCGGACGGTTGCGCGACGGGACGGGATCGCTGCATGGCCGTGACGACGATGCCCTCCGCAGCGCCCCGGGGATCGGTGCGTCGGTCGCAGGCACTACGCCCGACGGTGCCAGCACGTGTCCGACGCTGTAGGCCACCTGCCGCGCCCGAGTTCGTCCGAAACGGATCGAAGAGGGAACCGATGGGCTCGGCGTTGCCCGGCAGGCAACCGAACCGATGTACTCCACGCCCAACCTGATCCGTAGCCACCCTCGCTTTGGGAGAGATTCGCGCGAACGCGTTCCCGACCGCGTTCACCGATGGGATGGAACCGATCGGAGACCGCGGGCGTCAAACCCGATGACGCCGAACGACCGGGCGTCGACAGAGTGCGACTCGGGGGAGCGTCATGACAGTGAACGTGGATCCAGCGATCCTGCGGCAGTTCTCGAATGCGTTGTCGGGAACCGGACAGGCGATCGGTGAGTTGGATACTCTCGCGC
>NZ_BAOX01000325.1:0-5309 GCF_000813105.1 Rhodococcus sp. BS-15
CGGCTCGAACGGAGCGGCACGCGAGAGAAAGCAATGATGTTCGGCGCGGAGTCGCGGGCCCGTGGCCGACGTGTCCGGGATGTCCGGCGGGTCGCTCGATTCGATGACACTCACACCGTCATTGACGGTCCGAGAGCGCGTTCGGTTCCCGTCCGGACCCTGGATCGGCCCGCGACACGGTCCTCGACCGACCCCGAGACCGACAAATGTCCGCCACGTACTCTAGGTTCGAGCACACTGCGCGCTCGGCCACAGGAATCGGCGCGTACTTCACGCGAGGACGGGGACTGGAACACGCGATGGCGACCAGGCTGACAGCGCAGGATGCGTCGTTCTACTTTCTCGAGGCCAGTAGCAGCCCTATGCACCTCGGGTCGCTCGCCATCTTCCGGACTCCGCGCAGTGGATTCAGCTACGACCGACTGCTGTCGTTGGTCGAGCAACGGTTGGCATTGGTTCCCCGGTACCGGCAGAAGGTGCGTGAGGTCGCCTTCGGTCTGGCCCGGCCGGTGTGGGTCGACGACGCGGATTTCGACATCACCTACCACATCCGCCGATCGGCACTACCCAAGCCGGGTTCGGACGATCAGTTGCACGATCTGATCGCGCGGCTGACCTCGCGCCCACTCGATCGCACTCGGCCGCTGTGGGAGATGTACCTGGTCGAGGGGTTGTCGAAGAATCGCTTCGCCGTCTTCACCAAGTCCCACTCGGCGCTGGTCGACGGCGAACACGCGCTCGACATCGGTCAGGTCATCCTGGATGCGAGCAAGAATCCACCGCCGATGGCCGAGGAACTCTGGATGCCTGCGCGCGAGCCCAAGGATTCGGCGTTGGTCATCGATGCGCTGACCGAGTTGGTGGTACGTCCGGGGGAGAGCGTCGAGGCTCTGCGCGGCGCGGTCCACGGGGCTGCCGGTGTCGCGGGTGAAGCCTTGCGGGCCGCAGCGAAGGTCGCGGCGGTGCTGCGCACCGCGACCCAGAGTGCACCGTCGAGTCCGCTGAACGCCCCGATCTCGCGAAACCGCAGATTCGCGGTGGCCAAGACCGAGCTCGCCGACTACCGCAGAATTCACAACAGGTTCGACTGCTCGATCAACGACGTGGTGCTCGCTGTCGTCACCGGGGCACTGCGCAATTGGTTGCTCTCTCGGGGCGAGCCCGTGACGGCCTCCTCGACGGTGCGGGCCATGGTGCCCATGTCGGTGTACGTCTCGGCCGATCGGGTCGGTTTCGGAGATGCGGCCGACCGGCCGGTCGAGCCGGCCGA
This sequence comes from Rhodococcus sp. BS-15, assembly GCF_000813105.1. NCBI lineage: Bacteria > Bacillati > Actinomycetota > Actinomycetes > Mycobacteriales > Nocardiaceae > Rhodococcus > Rhodococcus sp. BS-15. The sequence continues at coordinate 1,271 of NZ_BAOX01000325.1, forward strand.
GGAAGATCGCAGCGAGGTCTCGTCGTTTCTGGTCGATCTGCCCGTCGGTGAATCGAATGCCGTGGTGCGGCTCTCGCACATTGCGCACGCCACCGAGGCGCACGCCAAACAGAGTCGCGGAGTCACTGCACAGACACTGATGCGCATCTCCGGATTCGCCCCGGCGAGCCTGCACGCGATGGGTGCGCGAGCGGGCAGTCGGCTCTCTCAGCGGGTGTTCAATCTGATCGTCACCAACGCACCAGGACCCCAGTTCCCGCTGTACGTGGGCGGTGCGCGCATGCTCGAGATGTATCCGGTGTCGCCGCTGTTCGAGAACCAGGCGATGAGCATCGGGTTGACGTCCTACGACGGCTACGTGTTCTTCGGGCTCAATGCCGATAGAGGTGCCATGCCGGACGTGGACGTCGTCACGGCGCTTCTGCACGAGGCGCTGGAAGAGTTGGTCGACGCCAGCAACGAATCGAGAGTGTGAGGTCTTCTGCAATGCGTGTCTACGTTCCGGCGACGCTGGAGTTCTTGAAAGTGTTGTCGGCAGAGGGCGAGTTCAGCCCGGTCTCGCGCACGGCCTTCGCGGTGACACCGACGCTGCGTGAGGCGTACTCGTCCGGCGACGACGAGGAGCTCTCCGAGGTGGCGATGGGGGAGGCCGCTCGGGCCTCTCTGCGTCTGATCGCTGCTGCAGTCGACGACGAGACCGACACCGGGACGGTCGCCGAAGGGGTGGTGTACCGGCGGGCGGTGATCGCGGCCGATGTGGACGATCCCACTCTGCGCCCAGATCTGGACGATGCCGTCGTCCGGCTGAAGGAACCGTTGCGGATGGATCAGGTTGCGTCGGTCCATGTCGATCTCGAAGGGGCCGAATCGGCGGTCGCGAAGGCCGTTGCCGCTGTCGATGCCGCGGACATGGGTGACGTGGACGCGGAGTTCGTGCTCGGAGACGCCGAGGATCACACGCTCGCGTGGTACGCCCCGCAAGAATTGTCGTTTCTGCTCGAACTGCTGTAGCTCCGCGGTGTTCGTTCGCGCACTATCGACACCGGCACAGGTGTTCCCGGACCCGAACCTACGGTAGCGTAACCTCGATGACCGCAAGCGGTTCAGTATCTCGATCGAGGGGATGGAACACCCGATGGATCTGAAGAAGTGGCTGGAGGCTCCGGCGGCCGGTATATCGGCCCCCAAGCGTCCCAGACTGAACATGGTGCGTGGTGCCTTCACCCGCATCACCACTCCCTTGTTGCCCGACGACTACCTGCACCTGGCGAATCCTCTCTGGTCGGCACGCGAACTCCGCGGCCGCATCGTGCGGGTGGAGAAGGAAACCGCCACGGCGGTGACCCTGGTGATCCAGCCGGGTTGGGGCTTCAACTTCGACTACCGGCCCGGCCAGTACATCGGGATCGGGTTGCACCTCGGCGGGCGATGGCACTGGCGGTCCTACTCGTTGACCTCCCCACCGAACTGGGAAGACAAGCTGATCTCCATCACCGTCAAGGCGATGCCGGAAGGCTTCCTCTCCTCGCACCTCGTCGGCGGTGTGCCACAGGGAACCATCGTTCGGCTGGCCGCCCCGAAGGGCAATTTCGCGCTGCCCGTGCCGCCGCCGAACAAGATCTTGTTCGTCACGGCAGGCAGCGGCATCACGCCGATCATCTCGATGCTGCGGGCATTGGATCGGCACGGCGACATGCCCGACACCGTGCACATCCACTCGGCACCCACCGAGGACGAAGTCATGTTCGCCGCCGAGATCGCCGCGCTGGAGAAGTCCCATCCCAACTTCACCTCGCACGTGCAGTTGACGCGATCGGACGGCAAGTTCGCACTCGCCTCTCTCGACGAGCTCTATCCCGACTGGCGCACGCGCGACACCTGGGCGTGCGGGCCGGCAGCACTGCTCGAAGAAATCGAGAAGACCTGGAAGCGCGAGAAAATCGAGGACAGGCTTCATCTGGAGCGGTTCGAGATCTCGCGCGCCGACACCTCCGGTGCCGGCGGCACCGTCACGTTCTCCAGGTCGGACAAGAAGACCACCGTCGACGGCGCGACCAGTCTGCTCGAAGCCGGCGAGAACGTCGGCGTTCAGATGCCGTTCGGTTGCCGGATGGGTATCTGCCAGACGTGTGTGGTGCCGTTGACGGCAGGACATGTCATCGACCTGCGTTCCGGTAAGGAACACAGCGAGGGCGACCGCGTCCAGACGTGTATTTCCGCAGCTGCGGGCGACTGCACATTGGAATTGTAGGTCTGTTTTTCGCACACTGCCTTCTCAGGCTGTTCGGTTACGCTTACGTAGGTTGCCCACGTCGAAACCCGATATTTCGGGCACTGCACTCAACTGTTGGAGGACCCGGTGGCCATCACCGACATCAAAGAGTTCGCTCATCTCAGCGAAGCGGACATGGAAGCGTTCGGTCGTGAACTGGATGCGATTCGTCGAGACGTCGAAGACAGCCGCGGCGAGCGCGATGCCGCCTACATCCGTCGGACCATCAGGCTGCAGCGGCTGCTCGAGCTCGGTGGCCGCGCGGTGCTGCTCGGCAGCAAGTATCGGCCGGCCTGGATCGCAGGCACGGCGATGCTCAGTGTCGCCAAGATCATCGAGAACATGGAGCTCGGCCACAACGTCATGCACGGCCAGTGGGACTGGATGAACGACCCGGAAATTCATTCCACGTCGTGGGAGTGGGATCAGACCGGACCGTCGGAGCAGTGGAAGCGCGCTCACAACTACTCGCACCACACGTACACCAACATCGTCGGCATGGACGACGACATCGGCTTCGGCATCCTGCGGATGACCCGCGACGAGCCGTGGAAGCCGATCAACCTCGTTCAGCCGCTCGCCAACATCGTGCTGGCCACCACCTTCGAGTGGGGCATCGCGCTGCACGACTACGACGCGCAGAAGCAGCTGGACGGCGAGGACGAGAAGGGTCTGCTGAAGTCTCCGGCCAGCCGCGCCTTCGCGCGCAAGATCGCCAAGCAGGTCGGCAAGGATTTCGTCCTGTTCCCGGCACTGTCCGGCCCGGCGTGGAAGTCCACGTTGACGGCCAACGCGACGGCCAACCTCGTCCGGAACCTGTGGGCGTACGCGGTGATCTTCTGCGGCCATTTCCCCGACGGGGCAGAGAAGTTCACGATCGGGCAGTTCGAGACCGAGACACGACCGAGTGGTACCTGCGTCAGATGCTGGGCAGTGCCAACTTCGAAGCCGGTCCGGTCATGGCGTTCATGAGCGGCAACCTCTGCTACCAGATCGAGCACCACATGTTCCCGGATCTGCCGAGCAACAGGTACTCGGAAATCGCCGAGAAGGTGCACGCTCTGTGCGAGAAGTACGACCTGCCGTACACCACGGGGTCGCTCGGCAAGCAGTACCTGCTGGCGCTGCGAACCATCCACAAGCTGTCGCTGCCCGACTCGTGGTTGCGGGCCACGTCCGACAACGCTCCCGAGACGTCCTCGGAGCGGCGATGGCGCGTCGGCGATTCGCCTGCTGTTCATGCGCTTCGGATCGATCCGCTCACCGGGCAGCGTCGAGGACTGCGTTCGGCGATGCAGGAGGCGCGCGTGAGCTTGCGCAATGCCAAGAAGGAAGCCAAGCGTCAGGCCAAGGCTCTTCGTCGTTCGGGCGACCGCGTTCGATTGTGAATCGTCACACAGATTTCCGCCGCTAACCTACGGAACCGTAAGTTACGATACGGTAGGTGACGGAATTGCACATGGCCTGATACGCGAGCTGTGTGTTCACGACTGCCAGGAGGTTGTTTCCCATGGCGATTACGGACGTCAAAGAATACGCGCATCTGACCGATGCCGACATCGAGGCGTTGGGCCACGAGCTCGACTCCATCCGGCGTGACATCGAAGCGTCCCGCGGTGAACGCGACGCCCGGTACGTCAAGAACACGATCCGCCTGCAGCGCTCTCTCGACATCGGTGGCCGGGCCGTGCTCTTCGCCAGCCGCCGTCGTCCGGCGTGGCTCGTCGGCACCGCCATGCTCGGGGTCGCGAAGATCATCGAGAACAT
>NZ_BAOX01000324.1:0-5322 GCF_000813105.1 Rhodococcus sp. BS-15
CGCCGGCCCAGGGGGCGGGCGCACCAACACCGTCGGCCGACAGATCGAATACCGCGCCACCTCCGTCCAAGCTGCCGGCCTGTGGCCGTGGTCGGTCGGTGCCGGAGCACCACTGATCGGGACCCCGATCGGGCAACACCTGCTCACCCGCGCCGCGGTCTGCTTCGACCTGCTCAACTGGTTCATCGAAGGTCTGATCACCGCACCGGTGGGCTTCGTGCTCGGACTCAACGGTTACGGCAAGTCCTCGTTCGTACGACGCGTGGTCCTGGGCGGTATCGCACAGAACGTCACCACCCTCGTCCTGGCCGACGTCAAGCCCGACTACCGCAAGGAAATCGAAGCCGTCGGAGGCCAGGTGATCGATCTCGCTACGGATACGGACGCATCAACCGCTCGCCGGTGGGGTCCTGGGATCGGTGATCCCCACCCTCTCGGCGTTCCCCGACCTGCAGCGCCGCATGCTCGCCGAGCTCCGCGGCCGCCAGGTCCAGGTCGTCTCGGGACTGATCGAACTCTCCCGCGGCGGCCAGGTGCAGGACTTCGAGGAAACCATCCTCGCGACCTCGCTGAACCTGCTCTACGGCGAGATGGGCTACACCCCCGATCGCCCGCCCCTACTCGGTGACCTGCTCGCCCTCGTCATCGACGGACACCCCGAACTGATCGCCGACGCCGGCGAAGACACCGTCGAGGAGTACCGACGCTCGACCAAACGCCTCCGGCAATCACTGCGCGGGCTGATCAAAGGACGGTTCGGTGAAGTGTTCAACGGACACACCACCACCGAAATCGACATCGACGCCGTCGCCATCTGCATCGATGTCTCGCACATCGCCGAAGGCGACACCAAACTCAAAGCGGCCGTGATGCTCGTGTGCTGGTCCGACGGCTTCGCCGCCATCGAAGCCGCACACGCCCTCGCCGACGCGGGCCTGGGACCGCAGCGCTACTTCCAGGCCATCATGGACGAGCTCTGGCAGGTCCTGGGACTGGGCGACTTCATGGTCGACCGCGTCAACGCCCTCACCCGCTTGAACCGAGCCATCGCCACCGCGCTGTGGATGATCACCCACACCATCACCGACCTCGAATCGCAGTCGACGACCGGATCGGCGAACAAAGCCCTGGGCTTCCTCGAACGCGCCCGCGTCAAGGTCATCGGCCCGATCCCGGAAAAAGAAGTCGAACGCCTGGCCGGCATCGTCAAGTTCACGGCCACCGAATCCGACATGGTCAGCGGATGGTCCGCGCCGCCGCCCATGACCGGAGATCGCCGCAAACACGACGAGCCGATCGAGCCCCCATCCGGACTCGGCAAGTTCTTGATCAAGATCGGCGAGAGCGAACTGAGCCCCGGCATCCCGGTACAGCTGATCTTCTCCGCCGCCGAGATCGACGCCGGCATCCACGACGATGTCGGAACTGCCTGCAAAACAGGGAATTCCGGGATCGACTGGCGGCGGTGCGCACCACGGTCCATCCCGACCGGGTTCGGCGTCGGAGTCCTCACCGGACTGTTCGGCGTCGGCGGAGGATTCCTGATCATCCCCGCACTCGTGCTGCTGTTGGGAATCGAGATGAGTGTCGCCGTCGGAACATCGCTGGTGGTCATCGTCGCCAACTCCGCCGCCGGACTGATCGCTCAGGCCGACGGGCTCGGCGGGAACTGGCCGCTGACAGCCGCGTTCGCCGGTGCGGCGATCGCAGGCTCGCTGGTCGCCGGGCGACTGAGCACACGCATCGACACCGACAAGCTGCGCACGTGGTTCGCCTACCTGGTGTTCGCCGTCGCAGGCTACGTACTTGTCGACACACTCTTTCTTTCATGACCGGACGCACACACCGACCCGATGCCCCCAGGGGTAATCTGGAACGACTACCACCCTCACACCATCAGGAGATCGCAATGGTCGGCGACGAAGACAGCATCGCATTGGTACTCAACCGTCTGCGCCGCGCACACGGCCAGCTCGCCGGAGTGATCGGCATGATCGAGAACGGACGCGACTGCAAAGACGTCGTCACCTAACTCGCCGCAGTGTCCCGCGCCCTCGACAAAGCCGGCTTCAAGATCGTCGCCACCGGCCTCCGCGAATGCATGACCGGCGAGACCGCCGACAACAAAGAACCCATGACCGAAGCGGAACTGGAAAAACTCTTCCTCGCACTGGCCTGAACGACACATTTCACGTCAGAAACGAGGCCGACCCGACAACACCGTAGGAGTACCCCATGAGCACGACCGATCCAGATATCGCCATCATCGAAACCTCGAGCCTGGGCGACCGCAGTTACCTGGTCAGCCACGACGGCATCGCCGTTGTGATCGATCCCCAACGTGACATCGACCGCGTCCTGGCATTGGCAGCGGAGAAGAACGCCACCATCACCCACGTACTCGAAACCCACATCCACAACGACTACGTCACCGGCGGCCTCGAACTCGCACGCGCCACCGGAGCCGAATACGTTGTGCCCGAGGGTGACCCGGTCGAATTCGAGCGACGGGCAGTGGGGGACGGCGATGTCGTCGACGCGGGATCGGCGACGTTTCAGGTCATGCACACCCCGGGCCATACACATCATCACGTCAGCTACGTACTGCAACTCGGAGACGAACCGATCGCGATCTTCACCGGCGGCTCGATGCTCTACGGATCCACCGGCCGCACCGACCTACTCGGCTCCGAACACACCGACGAGCTCACCCATGCCCAGTTCCACTCGGTCCGTCGAATCGCCGCCGAACTCCCCGCCGACGTCGAGGTCTACCCCACCCACGGATTCGGTAGCTTCTGCTCCGCGACCCCCACCAGCGGCGACTCGTCGACCATCGGTGAACAGCAACAGTCCAATCCCGCGCTGACCCAGGACGAACAAACCTACGTCGACGAGTTGATCGCAGGACTGTCGGCCTACCCCGCGTACTACGCCCACATGGGCGTCATCAACACCGAAGGCCCCGCACCGATCGACCTGTCCACCCCAGAACCCGTCGACCCCGACGAACTACGCCGCCGCATCGACGACGGACAATGGGTCGTCGACCTCCGCGCACGCACCGCCTTCGCTGCCGGACATCTCGACGGTTCCCTCGGCTTCGAGCTGTCGACGACATTCGTCACCTACCTCGGCTGGCTCTACCAGTGGGGTGCGCCGCTGACCTTGATCGGCGACACATCCGATCAAATCGACGAGGCCACAAGGGAGTTGGCACGTATCGGCATCGACCACCCCTCCGGCTCCGCTGTCGGAGAGATTCATTCGCTCGCCAGCGACGGGCGCGTACGGTCCTACGAAGTGTCCGACTTCGCCGGACTCGCCGCAGAGGACTCGGACATTGCAGTGCTCGACACCCGTCAACAGTCCGAATACGCGGACGGCCACATCCCCGGTGCGATCAACATTCCCCTCCACGAACTGCCGCACCGACTCGCAGAAGTTCCCGACGGCAAAGTGTGGGTGCACTGCGCCTCCGGCTATCGCGCCTCGATCGCGGCCTCACTACTCGACCGGGAACATCGCAGCGTGGTGCTCATCGACGACGACTACAACCGCGCAACAGATCTCGGACTCGACACCTCGAAGACATGACGAAATGCTTCGACGACCGAACGCGACGAGACAGGCGTACCCCCAGGGGGTATATGTTGGTATCATCGGCCGCATGCACTCAGTGAATCGGCACGGTCGACGGGGCACAGCTCCGACGGCAGCTTTACTGATTGCACTGACGGTGTTCGGTGTCCTGTTGATGCATTCGGTGACACCGATGTCGATGCCCGTGACCGGCTCGATGTCCACATCGATGAGCGGCGGCCATGCCTCGTTCGCAGCACCGTCCCACACGGACGCCACGGTTCCGGTGATGACCGGGGAACATGACTGCCCGTCGGGGCACCAGATGATGCATCCCTGCGTCGGCACGACGGTGTCGTGGCCCGCGCTGACGGTCCCGGCGATGAGCGCAGCCCTCGACCTGGCGCCGACATCGGTGAACCGGATCATTGGACGGGCCGACTCCACGCTTGAGCGTGCGCCGCCGTGGACGTTATGGGAGTTGGACAGATCGGTGACCTTGCGAGTGTGACAGGGAGCCCGGCAGACGCGTGTCTGTCGGCGGATCGAACGACATCCAATTCTCTGCACTACCCACTCTTGCAAGGAGTTTCCTCATGCGTACCAAAGTCATTGCCTCGATCGCTGCTGCCGCCGCGAGCGCGTTCCTCGTCGTCGGCTGTAGCGACAACGCGGCCGATTCGTCGATGGACGGCCATGCGATGGGATCGATGTCCTCGGCACCGATGTCCTCGGCCCAAGCAAGCGCGTCCGCAGAGTTCAACGATGCCGACGTGATGTTCGCGCAGATGATGTACCCGCATCACGCCCAAGCAGTCGAGATGGCCGACATGGCGAACGGCCGCACCGACAACCCGGAGGTGCTGTCGCTGGCATCGGCGATCGCCGCCGCGCAACAGCCCGAGATGGACCAGATGACCACCTGGCTCACCGAGTGGGGCCAGCCCATGCCCGACATGGACAGGGGTGACATGGGTGACATGGGTGACATGGGCGGGATGGACCACAGCTCCGGCAGCGGCATGATGACCGCTCAGGACATGGACGCGTTGATGGCAGCGTCGGGACCGGAATTCGACCGCCAGTGGTTGACGATGATGATCGCCCACCACACCGGCGCCATCGAGATGGCCAACACCGAAATCGCAGACGGTTCCAATCCTGACGCCCTGGAGATGGCCCGCACCATCGTCGCCACCCAGCAGCAGGAAATCGACACCATGCAGCGGCTGCTCGGCTGACCCGGCCCGCTATAGACAACGATGGCCGCATCCTCTCCGGCGGAGAAGGTGCGGCCATCAACGTTCCACAATTGTCAGGGCTGCGTTCCCGGTACGAGATCAGCTCTCACAGTGACGGTGTGCGCTGCGACGGAGGGTTGGAACTCCCCTCGTTCACCGCTCCGGTGATGGTGTCGGGTGTGAGGTCGAGTCGACGCAGTAATTGTGCGTTCGCAGCGACGATGATCGTCGACAGCGACATCAGGATCGCGCCGATCGACATCGGCAGCACGAACCCGACCGGCGCGAGCACTCCTGCCGCGAGCGGAACCGAGATGAGGTTGTATCCCGCTGCCCACCAGAGGTTTTGCTTCATCTTTCGGTACGAGGCGCGCGAGAGTTCGATCACCGACAACACCGACCTCGGGTCGTCGCTGGCGAGGATCACTCCGGCCGATGCGATTGCGACGTCGGTGCCGGCCCCGATCGCGATACCGACATCGGCCTGCGCCAGAGCCGG
>NZ_BAOX01000323.1:0-5329 GCF_000813105.1 Rhodococcus sp. BS-15
GGCCGTTGCGGATGGCGAGGGCGGCGGATCGCTCCGGTGCACCGTCGATCGCGAGTTCGGCGATGATCGCCTGCAGTCGTGCGGGTTCGACGTTGGCGACCGAGACCATGGGCGCGCGGTCTCCGGCACCGGATGATGCCGCGGCGGCGCCGACGAGACCTGCAGCAGCACCCACGAGCTGGGCGATCGCGAGGAAGCTCGCGTCCTGCGCACCGTCGGCTGCGACGGATTCGGCAGCGATGAGCCCCTGCGAGTGTCCGACGACCTGGACCGGCGGGGTCTGGGCGGGATCGAGTCCCTGCAGCTTCAGTGCGCGCAGTGCTGCGACCTGAGTGAGGAACACTCCGGGAAGCGAGACGGCAGCGGAGGTCAGCGCAGCCTCGGACGGGCCGTACGAACCGACGGTGTCGTCGTCGGCGAGGTCCTGTTCGAGCATCCAGCCGATCGGGTCGAAACCGACCGAGCGCACGACCAGCAGCTCGTCGGCAACGGGCGCGAGAGTGACTGCAGCCTCGTTGACGAGATCGGTCAGTTCGGGTTCGAGCGCGGAGTCGCGAGCCAGTTCTTCGAGGGAGCTGAGCCACGGTGCACCCTGGCCACCGAAGGCCAGTGCGTACGGCTCGCCCGCGGCGAAACGATCTGCCAGAGTCCGAGAGCCGCCATTGCTTCTAGGGGATTTGTCTGCGTTGCCGGTGCTTCGCGAGCCTCGTCCGTGTGATGGTGTGCTCTCGTTGATCGTCAAGGCTGAAGATTCCTCTCGTGGACGCCTCGGGGGTCGGGGCGTTCGCTGTGATGAGTGCCCTGGTGCGTCGTGGGCTACAGGGTCGAAGCGGTGAGCCGGTCGTCGTCGACAGGTCTCCTCCGCGCTGCTCAAGGTTGACACAAAATCATGAGGAAAGCCTCAGGTTTGCTCGGACGTCCGAGTGCTACCAGCGAGTACGTCGATCGAAGCGGCTTTACTTTTTGTTTACCCAACTCGTCGGTAACCCGTATCCACGCTGGCGAGAGCATCGAACGAGACGCCAGAACATGAGGAAAGCCTCGTATTTTTCGTTATCTTTTCGTGATGTGATCTCGAGCACAGAGGAGCGGCCTACGACCTTGTCGGTGCGGTCCTCTACCTTGTGCCGACGACCCGCTCATCGGAAGTGCGGTCGACGAAATCCGGGGGGAATTCATGTATTCATCGGTAACGGACATTTGCACCGAGGAAGAACTCGACGCGATGCTTCTGCACATCGAATCGCATGTGCCACAATGCCGTTCGCCACACTGGACACCGGGATGGCGCGCCGAGAGCGAGGTGGCGTTGTTGGATGCGATCTTCTCGGCGCGCGCTCCCTACGGCGGCCCGACCAGCGGGGTCCGCGCAGTGGTCCAGCGATGGAGATCGCATCGCGGCGATAACCGACTCGACGACTTGACAACCCTCGCCCAACTGACCACCACTCCGGATCTACTGGTGGAGATCCTGTCCAACCGTCAGCTGGTTCCGGGAAACAGTCGGACCAAGGCTGCTGCGGCCGCCGTGGCGGCACAGACGCTGGTGTCGGTGAGGCTGAGCCGTTCGAGCGACTTCGAGCAGCACACCGAGCAACAATTCGATGCGTTCTGCGCGATTCCCGGTCTCGGTGAGACCACGTGGGAATGCGTGCTCATGCACCTCGGCGTACGCACCGACAAAGCGGCCGAACACCTGCGCTCGTTCGTCGCCGATGCGCTCGAACCGCTCCACCACAATTTCGCTGCCGGGATCGCCGAAGACCGCTCGCCCCTGTGATCCTGGAAGCCGCGGCGAATGCACTCGGCACAGATATCGCCTCGGTCGAGCACGCGGTGTGGCGATATCAGCACAAGTCACGTAGGGCGAAGCAGCGTCACTCCGAAACAGGTCGATCCGAGGCGGCACTTCGACCGACGGGCTGACTTCGCGAGATCAGTGCCTCGACGCCGTCGAGAATGCACTCCAACCCGAACCGGTAGGCGTGCACGGGGTCGCTGGCGGCGTCGTACGACGTCGCCGCGGCTGTCCCGACCCGAGACGACACCGGAAAACGTTCGCGGTCCATCACCCGTTCGAGGATCGGTGCGGTAGCTGACCACCACTGGGCGTCGGACATGCCCGACTGCTCCTTGACACGCGTCACCCCGGCGAGGGCTCGCGCGGTACCGGAGACGTGAGTGAGAACCAGCGTGAGAACGGAGTCGATCTCGACGTCGCCCAGACCGATTCCGACAAGGGGACGCAACTCGGCCTCGTACTTGTCGTTGGTGTGCGGACCGAGCACGGGGCGTGCACCCTCCGCTTCGAGCAGCCACGAATGCTGTTGGTACAGAGCCCAATTGCGTTCGGCAACGAAGCCCATCGCGGGACGCCATCCGCCGGCGACGGAGGACGGCTCGTCGACATGCGAGTAGAGGCCTGCAAGTGCTCGATCGATCATCAGATCGGCCAGTTCCTCCCGACCCGGCACATGCGTGTAGAGCGACATCGCGCCGACACCGAGATGCTCGGCCACGTTCCGCATCGACACCGACTCGAGACCGTTCGCATCGGCCAGTTCGATCGCAGCGTCGACGATCGCGTCCACGCTCAGTCCGGTGCGACTCGGCTTGACACCGACTCGCCACAGCAACTCGAGGATGCGCGCCGGATCGAAGGGGACGTCCTTTTTCGCTGCCACTCGCCGAGTGTAGCGGCACCGTACGGTGTACACCTGCAACGTTTGCCCACGGGCTGTTCGGTGGGTAAGCAGGCCGCCTCCCCGTGCCGGTGACAGAAACCATCCAGGTTGTAGACTTCATCGGCACGCGCGAGTGGCGGAATTGGCAGACGCGCTGGATTTAGGTTCCAGTGTCTCAGGACGTGGGGGTTCAAGTCCCCCCTCGCGCACCATAGATATATCGGCCCGGCTTTTCTCGAGACTTCTGCAGGTTCCGACGTGTGAAGGCGGCTCGAATGTCCAGCAACCCCGACAACGACGCGATCTTCGCCGAGATTTCCGACGAACGACGCTCTCTCGCAAGAACTCTCGAGACTCTCACACCCGAACAATGGGACACTCCCTCGCTGTGCGAGGCCTGGACGGTCCGCGACGTCGCCGCGCATCTGGTGGTCCCCCTGATCGTCCCGCTCTGGCAGTTCGGACTCGTCATGGTGCGCACCCGAGGCAACTTCGACCGCGCGAATCAACTGATGACCACCCGCGTGCGTCGCGAGCACGGCGACGAATTACCCGCCTTGCTGGCCGCTCACGCAGACAAGAAATTCACCCCGCCCGGCCACGGTCCGCTCGCACCCTTGTCCGACGTCATCGTGCACGGACTGGACGTGTGCAAGCCGCTGGGAATCGAGCACCACGTTCCCGATCACCGCATGATCACGATGCTCGACTTTCTGGTGCCCGCGACCGGCGCAGCACCGTTCAAAGGCCCCGAACTTCGACTGCAGTGGCGCGCAACCGATCTGGACTGGAGCCGCGGCGAGGGCCCGGTCATCGAAGGATCGGCCGGCACCCTGGCACTGGTTCTGACCGGACGCAGCAGCGCTCTCGCGGACGTCACCGGGCCCGGTGCCGAGCAACTCGCCCAGGCACGGGCCGACCGTCGTCGGGCGTGAGCCGCATCCGAGCCGTCCATGGTGAGAATCACCGCCGGGCCGCAGCACGCGACTACCTCCAGTAGTAGTACCTCCGGTACCGTCGAGGGGTGACTTCATCCCGCCCGAACCGTCGGCCAGCACTGATCGCGCTGGTCATCGTGTCCGCGGCGGTGTGCCTGGGACTCGGGTGGTGGCAATGGGAACGCTTCGAGGCAGTCGGCGGCAACGGTCAGAACCTCGGATACGCGTTCCAGTGGCCCCTGTTCGCGGTGTTCGTGGTCTACGCCTACCGCAAGTTCGTACGCCTCGAGGACGAGGACCCGGAGGAAGCGGCTGCGGCTCGTCCCGACGGACCCACCGAGGTGCCCCTCGACCTGCTCCCCCAGCGACAAGCCCCGGCGTCCGACGCTACGGACCTCGACGATCCCGAGGCCAGGCAACTACTCGAATACAACAGCTACCTCGCGGAGCTGAATGAATCCCGCGGGACCGACAGGAGCACCACGTGAGTTCGGCACCGGACAAGACGCAGGCGTCTGCGAACAAGACCCAGAAGATCGCATCCGCGTTGCTGCGCTACCGCGTTCTGGCGTACGCCACGGGCATCTGGCTGCTCGTTCTCGTGACCGAGATGGTCGCGAAGTACATTTTCAAGGTCGAGAATGTGCCCAATTGGATTGCCGTCGTGCATGGTTGGGTCTACCTCGTGTACCTCGTGCTCACGGTGGATCTCGCCATCAAGGTGCGGTGGCCTGCTGCCCGCACGATCGGCACACTGCTCGCCGGGACCATCCCGTTCCTGTCCTTCTACGTCGAGCACAAGCGCACCGAGCAGGTCAAAGCCGACTTCGCCGTCTGACGTCAGCAGCCGATCGGCTGCGCGTTCGCCGGATCCAATGCGTTCTGCACCAGCCGCTGAGCGAGCGGGTCGTACGAGATTCCCGTGTGCTCGACGGCGTTGGCCGGGCACAGGTCCTGCAACACCACGTTCGTGTTTCCCGCGCCGCTGAGCAGCGAGGCCGTGTACGGAACGACAATCTGGTCGTACCTGGTGGCGATCGTGATGTAGTCGATGCCCGAGACGGTGTCACTGCCCTCGTTCAGCCGCTCGAGTACGTCGTCCTGTACCGGTGGGCCCGCCGTCGGGTAGTTCGGCGGCGACAACGCCACGATCTGCGCCACAGTACGGTCTCCACCGAGGAAGCGGGCGTAGTAGCGCGGCACGGTGCCGCCCTTCGAGTGGCCGACGATCGACACCTTCTGCGCACCCGTCGCCTCGAGCACGGAATCGACGAACCTCGACAGTTCCGACGCGCTCTCGGGAATGGGTTCGAGCGCACCGAACGCCTGAACCGGCCCGGTGTTGCCGTAATCGATCGCGAACACGCAGTATCCGGCGTCGGCCAGCTTCGGCGACAGCGATGCCCAGTTGGCGTACGAGTTCTCCAGGAATCCGTGCACCAGCACCACCGGCTCGGGATGCTGCGCACTGGGAACACACGAGAAGTCGTTCGAGCCCGGCGGAGTCACTCCCGGGTGCGCGATCGAGTAGGCGATGGCCTCGGCGAAGGAGCCTGCAGCCGGTGCCGCGGCAGCCGGGGTGCCCGTCAGGCACAGTGCGGCGGCGGCGAACACCACCGAACGTCCGCGTCAGCACGGTTTCGCGGAGCCACGAGCTACCGTCCCGCCAGCTCGCCGAGGACCGGAACGAGCAAGCGAAGCGCGAGA
>NZ_BAOX01000322.1:0-5339 GCF_000813105.1 Rhodococcus sp. BS-15
TCCGACGAGGAGCGTCAGGGCCCCTCGCGCATCAAGGGCGCGGTGCACGGCTCGAATGCCGATACCCAGAACTGGGCGGAGAAGAAGGAGATCGAGGAGAAGGAACTCGGGTACAGCGTGCAGCCGTACGCCCTCGTCGTCGGCGGAGGCCAGGGCGGCATCGCTCTGGGCGCGCGGTTCCGGCAGCTCGGTGTGCCGGCGATCGTCGTCGACCGCGCCGAGCGCCCCGGCGACCAGTGGCGGGGACGCTACAAGTCGCTGTGCCTGCACGATCCGGTCTGGTACGACCATCTCCCCTACCTGCCGTTCCCGCCGAACTGGCCGGTGTTCGCGCCGAAGGACAAGATCGGCGACTGGCTCGAGATGTACACCAAGGTCATGGAGGTCCCCTACTGGACCAAGACCACGGCGAAGTCCGCTACTTACGACGAGCGGGCGAAGGAGTGGACGGTCGTCGTGGACCGAGACGGCGAAGAGGTGATTCTGCGGCCCAAGCAGCTGGTGATGGCCACCGGAATGTCCGGCAAGAAGAACGTCCCCAACTTCCCCGGCATGGACGAGTTCGAGGGCGAGCAGCACCATTCCAGCGAACACCCCGGTCCCGACGCGTATGTCGGCAAGCGCGTCGTGGTGGTGGGCTCCAACAATTCTGCGCACGACATCTGCAAGGCGCTGTACGAGACGGGCGTCGACGTGACGATGCTGCAGCGTTCGTCGACGCACATCGTCAAGTCCGATTCGCTGTGTGAGATCGCACTCGGGGATCTGTACTCCGAGCGGGCCGTCGAGTCCGGAATGACCACGGGCAAGGCCGATCTCACATTCGCGTCGCTGCCCTACCGGATCATGCACGAGTTCCAGATTCCGGTGTATCAGCAGATCGCGGAACAGGACAAGGACTTCTACGATCGGCTGGAGAAGGCCGGGTTCCAACTCGATTTCGGTGACGACGGATCCGGGCTGTTCATGAAGTACCTGCGTCGCGGCTCGGGCTACTACATCGACGTCGGTGCATCCGAGCTGGTCGCGGACGGCAAGATCAAACTCGTTGCCGGACAGGTCGACCGGATCAGCAAGACCGGCGTCGTGCTCGACGACGGCACCGAGCTACCGGCGGATCTGATCGTCTACGCCACCGGCTACGGCTCGATGAACGGCTGGGTCGCGACCTGATCGATCAGGAGACCGCGGACAAGGTCGGCAAGTGCTGGGGCCTCGGCTCCGACACCACCAAGGACCCCGGTCCGTGGGAGGGCGAGCAGCGCAACATGTGGAAGCCGACGCAGCAGGAGAACTTCTGGTTCCACGGCGGCAATCTGCATCAGTCCCGGCACTATTCGCTCTACCTCGCACTGCAGATCAAGGCGCGCTACGAGGGCATCGACACCCCGGTCTACGGGCTGCAGGAAGTGCATCACCTTCGGTGACCGATGTGAGCGCACCTACGACAACCGCGTCCGAAGCAGGCAGAACTCGTTGCCCTCGGGATCGGCGAGCACGTGCCACTGCTCGGTGCCCGTCTGGCCCACATCGGCCGGGCGGGCTCCGAGCGCGAGAAGTCGTTCCAGTTCGTCGTCCTGATCCCGGTCGGTGGGGTTGACGTCGATGTGCAGCCGACCCTTTCCCGTTCTCGGCTGCTCGTGTCTGCTCAAAATGATCGTGGGCTGGGGCCCGCCGAACCCCTCGGCCGGCCCGATCTCGATCAATTCCTCGCCCTCGCGATCGAGTACGACGAAACCGAGTACCTCGCACCAGAATTGAGCCAATATTTCCGGGCTACGACATTCGAGTACGAGTTCACTGATGCGGCATGCCATGCGTCCCTCTCGTCTACGTTCGGTCGTACAGGTCGATTGCCTGAGCCTTCTTGATGAGCGCATCCTCGGATCGCACCTGCGCGAGGTTGACGACCCGGGTCGGCAGCACCGAGGAATACAGCCAGTCCGTGGCCACCCGCACTCGCGCCGAGACCGTCGGCAACGCGTAGAGGTGATAGCCGCGTGCGACGAACTTCGCCACGGGTCCGGTCAGCGGAATGCCGAGAGGCTTTGCGACACCGTCGAATCCGCCGAGATCGGCGACGAGCCCCAAGTCCTTGTGCTTGTACGGACGCGACTGCCCGACGCCCATCGTCGCCGCCACATTGCGTGCGACGGCAACGCCCTGGCGCTGGGCGTGCTGAGCCGTCGGTGGAGTCGGCTTCGACGGGTCGGCGGCGAGGTCGGGGACCGCTGCCGCGTCGCCGATCGCCCAGACGTCCGATACCTCGGGGACGGTCATGTCCGCCCGCACCACGAGGCGTCCGCCCGCTGTCGGTAGACCCAGCTGCGCGATGAGCGGGCTCGGTGCAACGCCCGCTCCCCAGACCAGAGTTCGGGACGGGATGACCTCGTCGTCGGTGAGCGTCACCGACGTTGCGGTGGCCGAGGCCACCGACACACCGAGCCGAACGTCGACACCTCGCTCGGCGAGCACAGCGAGTGCTTCTCGGCCGAGTCGCTCACCGAGCTCGGGAAGTACCGCATCGGCCACGTCGACGAGGACCCAGCGCACCTCCTCGGGGTCGACGCTCGCCCATCGGGATGCTATACCCCGAACCCAATTCTGCATCTGGGCAACGAATTCGGTGCCTGTGTAGCCCGCGCCCACGGCCACCACCGTCAACCGCTCGGCGCGTTCGCTCCGGCCCTCCGGGGTATCGGGCAGGGCGTCGGCGGCGTCGAGTTGCGCGAGCACATGGTTGCGGATGTAGACGGCCTCGCTCAGCGTCTTGAGCCCGTACGCATGCTCGTCGACGCCGGGGATGTCGAACTGCTTGGTCACCGACCCGGGGGCGAGTATCAGCTTGTCCCACTCAAGCGTCGAGTCACCGTCGGGGCCGGTCACCGTCAGCTCGCGAGACTCGAAATCGACAGTGGTGACGTGACCGAGCACCAACTTCACGCGCGGCAGTGCCTGCCGGGTGGAGACGGCGATGTCCCGCGGATCGAGGACACCGGTGGCGACCTCGGGCAACAGCGGACTGTAGAGCAGGTAGTCGGTGGGGGCCACCAACGTCAGCACGGCGCGATCGGGCCCCAGCAGCTTCGTCAGCCGCTGCAGAGCGTTGAAGCCGCCGAAGCCGCCACCGACCACCACGACGCGAGCAGGCCGCGCGGGGGGCCGGAGAACTCGAACCGAAACCGGGAAGGAATCTGCGCATATCCGAGATTAACCCGCCGGCGAGCGACCTCGCAGACGACGTTCGCAGGTTGCGGAAAGTAGGTCAGCGCACCCCGTCCCACACCTCGCGTGTTGCCGGCCTCGGGTCGAGGGCGACGCCGGGCTCGTTGCCGAACATCATCACTGCGCGGTCGGTACCGTACGGGTCCCAGCCGGGTGAGCCGTCGCGCACGAAGTCGACCCAGGCGCGGTGCATCCGGTCGGCCACCTGCTGCGGCGGATTCGGTCCCGTGATGCGCTCGGTCTCGGGCTTGTGCAACATGTCGAACACGAACGGGATCTCGAGTGCGTGGCAGGCGCCGAGAGCGCCGTCGAACAGCGATGAGCGCCAGGTGAATTCGTAGACGAAGGCGTTTCCGGAGCGGGCTTCGACCAGACGCGTGGCCGGAATCCGAAAGAACCAGTCGGTCATGACGGCGATCATCAGCTCACCGGCCGAGGCGTCGGGCAGCTGTTCGCGGTACTTCTCCAGCGCCGACGGGTCGGCTCGGTACCCGGCGAGGACCATCTTCACGTAGTCCTCGGTGAGGTGTGGGACCAGCCCGGCCGGGACGATGAAGAACGCGTGCTCCTCGCTGGTGGTTCCGATCAGCACGTCCACATGCGCGCTCGCACCGTCGCTGATGCGCGAGAAGGGCAGTGCTGGAACGACATCACCGTCGATGTACGGCTCGTAGGCCATCACGTTCAGGGCCAGCTCACCCCATGCTCCGGTCGGGGCCTCGGCCGTGATCCGATCGGACAGTTCGCGTTGTGCGTCCACCAACGCATCCACCGGTACCGAACCCAGTCCGTCGACCGAGGCATCGACGCCGAGCGAGGACGCCAACGCTGCGGAGACCTTCGCGGCGGTCTCGGCGGTGATGACGTGGTGCCCGGCTCCGCTCTGCAGAATCGCCCGCTGGAAGAGCCCGTCGGCACGTGGCATCGACATCAGGGTGCCGACGCTCATCGCGCCGGCCGACTCCCCCGCAATGGTCACCGCGCGGGGTCGCCGCCGTAGGAGGCGATGTGGTCACGCACCCACTCGAGGGCCGCTACCTGGTCCAGCATTCCGCGGTTGGCCGGGGCACCGTCGATCAGCGCGAAGCCGTCGACTCCGAGGCGGTAGTTGATCACCACGGCCACGACACTGTCTCGTGCGAAGGCGGAACCGTCGTACGTGGGAATGGCGTTGCTGCCGTTGACGAATGCTCCGCCGTGGATCCAGACGAACACCGGCGCGGATCCACCGACGTCGGGGGTGAAGACGTTGACGTTCAGGCAGTCGTCACCGGGTACCACCGGTTCGCTGAGGATCTCGCTGGTCGGCGGCCGGTACCCCACCTTGGGGACGGTGGCCCCGAACTCGAGAGCGTCGCGAACCCCGTCCCACATCGGCGGCGCCGAGGGTGCCTGAAATCGACGGGGCCCGAAGGGGGCCTCGGCGTACGGCACTCCGAGGAACGAGATGATGCCTGCGCCGGTCCGACCGCGAACCTGGCCCTGAGGTGTGTCGACGGTGATCGTGTCCATACCTCATTACTACCCTGTTCGGATCGGACCGACGCCCTCAGGCGGTCAGACCAGTCGCGCCTCGGGCGAGCCTGTCTTGCCCGGGTCGCGCTCCACGGAATCGCCCAGTGCGTCGTCGATCTTGGCGAGCACGTCGGCGTCGAGGGTCACCTCGGAGGCCTTGATGTTCTCGGCGATCTGCTCCGGACGCGAGGCTCCGACGAGCGCTGCCGCGATGTTGTCGTTTGCCAGTACCCACGCAACGGCCAACTGCGCCATGGTGATTCCCAGATCGTCGGCGATGGGCTTGAGTTGCTGCACTCGGGTGAGCGTCTGGTCGTCGAGGTAGCGCGCGATCATCTTGTCGCCACCCTTGTCGTCCTTGGCGCGAGAGCCGTCGGGCAGGAGCTGTCCGGGGAGGTACTTGCCGGTGAGAACGCCCTGCGCGATGGGCGACCAGACGATCTGCGAAATGCCCAGTTCCTTCGACGTCGGGATCACCTGATCCTCGATGACGCGCCACAGTGCCGAGTACTGCGGCTGGTTCGAGATGATCGAGAAGCCGTTCTGACGGGCGAGTTCCTGCCCGGCGCGCAGTTGATCGGCGGTCCATTCGGAGACGC
>NZ_BAOX01000321.1:0-5347 GCF_000813105.1 Rhodococcus sp. BS-15
TGGCGCACGCTCGCGTCGGCAGCCGCCGTCGGTCGCGCAGCCGTCACCACCGCCCCCGGACGGTCGCTGCTGGGTGGGACTGACCTCGCTCTGGGTCTCCCCCGAACATCGCCGCAACGGGCTCGGCACCCTGATGTGCGGAGAACTGGTGCGCTGGGGACGCGGGCACGGCGCGACGCACGCGTACCTGCAGGTGGCCGTGAACAACACCGAAGCCGTTGCCCTGTACCGAGACCTGGGCTTCGAGGACCATCATCGCTATCGGTATGCCCGGCCCGAGAACGCGATCGGTCCGAACCCTGTCGGGGGCGTTCGATAGGGTTCGTTCCCGTGCGCTTGGCTACTTGGAATGTGAACTCCGTCCGCTCTCGTCAGGATCGAATCGTCGATTGGCTGCAGCGATCCGATGTCGATGTCCTGGCGATGCAGGAAACCAAGTGCAAGGACGCACAGTTTCCGTATCAGCGGTTCACCGACATCGGGTACGAGGTCGCCCACGTCGGGCTGAGCCAGTGGAACGGCGTCGCGATCGCCTCTCGCGTCGGCCTGGACGACGTGCAGGTCGGATTCGAGGATCAGCCCGGGTTCAGCAAGGATCCCGAGATCGATCCCGCGCAGGAGGCCCGCGCCATCGGTGCCACGTGCGACGGGGTCCGCGTCTGGAGCCTGTACGTGCCGAACGGCCGCGAACTCGCCGATCCGCACTACACCTACAAGCTCGAGTGGCTCGCTGCACTGAAGGCCGACGCGCAGGCGTGGGTGGCAGCGGATCCGCAGGCGCAGATCGCGCTCGTGGGCGACTGGAACATCGCACCCACCGACGACGACGTGTGGGATCCCGCACTGTTCGAGGGCAAGACCCACACCTCCCAGGCCGAGCGTGATGCCTTCACCGCGTTCGGCGACGCCGGCTTCACCGAGGTGACGCGGCAGTTCACCCCCGAGCCCAGGACGTACACCTACTGGGACTACACGCAGTTGCGGTTCCCCAAGAAGCAGGGTCTGCGCATCGACATGGCGTTGACCTCCCCGGCCCTGGCGGCTCGGGTGACCGGTGCGTCGATCGACCGCGAGGAACGCAAGGGCAAGGGGGCCAGCGATCACGCTCCGGTGATCGTGGAGATCGGCTGAGCAGAGTCCACCGACCTGTTCGCCACTGCCCTCGCGGCAAGAATCGCCCCGACGGCGATCAGCACTCCGTGCGCAATTCGCACGGCCGGCGGGGTGTAGAACTGCGGAAGAAAGAGCACGAACCCTGCCGCGAGCACCGCGGCGTAGCGGTTGCGTAGAGCGAATGCCACCAGCCCGACGGCAATCAGCACGAGTCCGAGCCCGAACATGACGGACTGCACGAGCGAATACCGAATCGGGTCGGCCAGATCGATCAGGCCCGGGTTCGCGTTCTGTACGGCATCGACACCCAGAGCATGGAGCGCGAAGGTTTCCGCGCCGTAGTACGGCAACACCAAGCCGACGCCGATCCAGGTGGTCACGACAGCGAGATCGGACCGTCGACCGCCGTAGAGCACGGTCAGCCCGAGTGCGACGAAACCGAGCATGGCGAAGGTGTGGGAGAGGACCCAGCTCGAGGATGCGAAGGCGTCGGCTCCCGCGCTGCCCACCTCGTCCGAGTAGGGGCGCAGTGCGGGATACGCGGCGAACATGACTCCGAGGAACAGATACAGGGCTACACGCATCGGGGAATGCCATCCTTTCGAGAGCGGCGCTCTCTACAGGAAGCAGTATTCATTCGATGCGTCGATAAAACAAGAGCACTGCTCTCTATTCGGCGATCAAATCCAAAAATTCATCATGCTGCGCCAGATACCGCCGAACGTAGGTGCAGATCGGAACGATGCGCCACTGCCGATCACGAGCGGTGTTCAGCGACGCTCGTACCAGCACGCCCGCCCACCCACGGTCGCCGTATTCCTCCTTGACGACGGTGTGCATGAGCGCGACGACCGGGCCGACGCCGCCGTCGTCGCCCTCACCGAAGCGATACCCAAGAATGCCGACGAGTTCGTCGTCGACGAAGAGATCGAACCTGTTGTGATCGACGTCGTCCTCGATACGAACGACGGGTCGGTCGACCGGAGCGGGCCCGTGAACCCGCCGTGGGAGTATGTGACTCATGTCACTCATGAGATCAGTGTTGTCCATGTGACGCGAGGCGAGTGCATCGATCGTCGCCGAGTCGTGCCCTTAACGTGACCAGCCTCAATGCGGCCGATCGACAGCCAGACGTCAGAGAGCGACGAGCATGTCGTTGTACTCGGGATTGGCCGCCGCGAAGCGCTGCACGTACGTGCAGACCGGCTTGACCTTCCAGCCGTAGGACCGAGCGCTGTCGAGTGCGCGGCGCACCAGAATGCCGGCCAGACCCTGATGACCGAAATCCTCGGTGACGACCGTGTGCATGAAGGACACGACATGGGTACGCGTCGCACGCTTGCCGTTCCCCTCGACCTCGTAGAAGCCGACGATCCCGACGAGATCACCGTTCAATCGAAGCTCGAACCGGTTCTGGTCTTTGTTGATCGAGACATCAGCGCTAGGAGAACTTGCCAGCATGGGACGCCTCCTTCGCTGTGTGTGGAGTGATGAACGAATGAAATCTTCTGTGACGTGCACCACTATTAAACATGCGCACGGGGGCTCTGTCACCTTTTCTACCAACAAACCTTCGGTTGCGTAGGTTTGTCCATCCAACACGGCACGAATGCTGGTACGGATCATAAGCGACCCTGTTCGGCGTTGTGATACAACAACATTCAAGGTCGGCCCATGAATTCGCCACGTACTCGGCAATCCGATTCGCCTGCCGAGACCGCCGACTCCCCGCCCGCCGGTACTGTCATCTCTCGTGAAGTTCCTACCGCTCACGCCCAACGGCGAGACTCCTGTCCGCGCGCTGACCATCGCCGGAACCGACTCCGGCGGCGGTGCCGGAATCCAAGCGGACAGCCGAACGATGGCACTGCTCGGCGTCCACGCCTGCGTTGCCGTCGCTGCGGTCACGGTCCAGAACACCGTCGGCGTGACGGGCTTCCACGAGATTCCGCCGGACGTCGTCGCCGCACAGGTTCGCTCCGTCGTCTCCGACATCGGCGTCGGCGCAGCGAAGACTGGAATGTTGGCCTCCACCGCCATCATCGAAGCGGTCACGGCCGTCTGCACCGAAGTCGGCATCGGCCGAGATCAGCCGGTTCCCCTGGTCGTCGATCCGGTGTGCGCGTCGATGCACGGCGATCCACTGCTGCACGCCGAAGCCCTCGACGCCATCCGCCACACCCTGTTTCCCATCGCCTCGCTGGTGACTCCCAACCTCGACGAGGTTCGGCTGATCACCGGAATCGATGTGGTCGACGATTCCAGCGCACACCGCGCCGCCGAGGCCCTACACGGATTGGGCGCGCAGTGGGCCCTGGTCAAGGGCGGTCACCTGCGGACGTCCACGCACAGCACCGACCTGCTGTTCGACGGCGACACGTTCCTCGAGTTCACCAGCGAGCGCATCGACACCGGCAACGATCACGGCGGCGGCGACACCCTCGCCGCATCGATCGCCTCGGCCCTGGCCCACGGATACTCCATGCCCGACGCGGTGGCGTTCGGCAAGGAGTGGGTCACCCGCTGTCTGGCCGCGTCCTACGATCTGGGCGCAGGCCACGGACCGGTGTCACCGCTGTGGCGACTGCACGAGTCGGAGGATGCGTAGGTCGTCGGGTGCGCCCTTGATCTTCGGAGCGAAGAAGCTGCGGCGATAGGGCTTGGAGACCACGCGCAAGGCGTCGAGCACCTCCGGCGGGACCGCCTCCAGGGCCGACGCGGAGATCATGACGTTGCCGTTGCCGCCGGTCTGCATCACCCGGGCGGCGACGGTGACGTCGACGCCCAGCCAGTCCGATCCCACCTGACGCGGGCTGCCGGTGTGTATGCCGACGCGCATCGTCGGGGTGTAGCCGTCGACGTCGACGCCCTTCAGCGCCTCGCGGGCCGCGAAGACCGCGTCGACTGCTTTGCCCGCATCGGCGAACACCGCCATGATGCCGTCGCCCAGCCTCTTGACGACGTGGCCACCGCGGAATGCGACCTCGGGTTCGACGGCTTTGGAGACCTTGCGCAGCAGCGTCAGGGTGGCGGTGTCGCCGGCCCGCAGCGACCAGGACGAGAAGCCGACGAGGTCCGTGAACACGATGGTGACGTCGTGCTCGCCGCGGCCTCGGCCTGCGCGTTCGAGGATCGCCTGCCACAGCTGCAACGCCCCGAGGCCCACTTCGCGGGACGCGCCGGGTTCGTCGTCGAGTCCGTTCGCAGCCAGGAACCTGTCGGCGACGCGGGCGACGGCCAGGGCTCTGCCCGGACCGTCGATCGACAGGGGATCGCCGAACGTGGGGTCACCGGGTAGTGCGCGTCGCACGCGCCGAACCGCCCCGACCACCGCGGGCGCTCGGTTGGTGGTGCGGACCCACTCCACGACCGAGGAGACGACTGCGTTCACAGCATCGAGCGTAACCCACGGTTACACATACTTTCCCTCACCCTTCGGCGCGCGCGGCCTCGCGCTCGGCACCCACCGGAACCCCGTTGGGGCCCTCGACCGACTGCGCGTAGACGCCGATGCCGTACGCCACGGCCGCACCGTTCTTCGCCAGTGCGGCACGGTCGACGTTCGCCAGGGTGTCCTGGTCGGTGTGATAGTTCTCGTCGAAGGTCTGATCCGCGGTGCCGCCCCACTTCTCGGCCTGCGCTGCGGTCTTGGTGTCGTCCGCTCCGCTGAACACGCCACCGGCGGGGATGCCGACCTCGATGAACGGGCCGTAGTCCGAGCGACCGTCGAAATCGGTCCCGTCGACGGCTACGCCCTCCTCTGCCAGTCGCTCGACGAAAGTGCGCTCGATGGCGTCGGATCCGGCCGGTCCGGCGGGCTCACCCACCTGGTCGGAGTCGTCTCCGTCGTAAGCGAGGTAGCCGGCGTTGTTCGAGCCGATCATGTCGAAGTTCAAGTACAGCGCGATGTTTCGCTTGTCCTCGTCGGACAGGCCCTCGACGTACTTGGTCGAGCCGACGAGTCCGTTCTCCTCGGCACCCCAGAACGCGAAACGCACCGCGTTGGTGACCTCGGGGGCACTGCCCATCTGGAGTGCGGTCTCGAGTACTGCCGCCGTGCCGGTTCCGTTGTCGTTGATGCCGGGGCCGTCGAGGACGCTGTCGAGATGCGCACCGGTGACCACCACGTTCTCGGTGGAACCGGTGGTGGTCTGCGCAATGATGTTGCGACTGTTGGTCGTTTCGGTTTCGGTGACGAGTGTCAGCGTCAGCTCGGGTGCGGCCAGAACGGCCG
>NZ_BAOX01000320.1:0-5354 GCF_000813105.1 Rhodococcus sp. BS-15
CCGACGCGGCCCGTGCCGACGAACTCACCCTGGCTCTGGCGTCGTTCACGGTGATAGCGCAGCGCGGCGACGGATTGGGCGAACGACTGGCCAATGCACACGCCGACGCAGCCACCACCGGCGCGGTACTGCAGATCGGCATGGACACCCCACAGGTGACGGCGCAATTGCTGTCCGACGCTGCCGCTCATCTCGGCACCAGCGACGTGCTGGGATCGGCAGAGGACGGCGGCTGGTGGGCGCTGGGGCTGCGCAACCCCGCCCTCGCACGGTCCCTGCTCGACGTGCCCATGTCTGCGCCGTCGACGGGCACCGACACGCTCGATGCTCTGGCCGCAGCGGGAGCGTCGATCACGATGCTCCCCGAATTGCGCGATGTCGATTTCGAGTCCGATCTCGAAGCGGTGGCGCAATTGTGCGCACCGACCAGCCGATTCCGTATCGCCGTCAGGCAAATGGGTAATTGATCGGGGTTTCGGTCCGTTCCGAGAGGTCTGTTTTCGACGAAACTCGAATTTGTGCCCGAAACCTCCACATCCGTTGTGGAACAGAGCCTTCGATCTGCCCGAATTGCCGGACCGGACGCGACCAATATCGAATCGCAACAAAGCCGAACCACCGTTTCACGGCGATTTCACAGACACAGGTGCTAGAAAGTGTGACATGACCGGGTTGTTGATAGGCGTAGCCGTGTGGGTGGTGTTCGCGACAGTCGTCGCCACCGTCCTCGGTCGCGTCGCACGCCGGGGCGATTCCGAAGAACTGGGGTCCACCATCGAGTGGGACGTCGACGCTCTCGATCACGAAGTTCACCACGAGAACTGACGGCGTTCAGTCGACCCGTTCGACGATCTCGGTCAGAATACGAGCCGCCGCGGCCAGTGTCTCCCGCTGCTGCGGCGTCAACTCCTCCAATTGCTCGGCGAGCGCGATTTCCCGAGCGGCTACCTCCTGACGCGCAGTCGCCGTCCCGGCATCGGTCAGCGACAGAACCACCTGCCTACCGTCCGTCGGATGCGGCTCCCGGCACATCAGCCCCGACTCGACCAAGGCGTGCGAGGACCTGGAAACCGACGGCGGCTTGATCCGCTCCCGTGCCGCCAACTCCCCCGTCGTCATCGACCCCTCACGGAGCAACGTCGTCAGAATCGACAGGTGAGCCACCGGCAATCTGTCGCTGGAATGGCGCAGACGAAGCCTCCGATTCAGCCGCATCGCACTGACGGACAAATCCCTCGCCAGCCGGGAATCGGGCAGATCACTCACACTGTCCAGATTACGACACCGAGTTGCATTCGCCCGATTTCTCGAAACAGCGGATCCATCGATTCAATACCTCCCGAACAAACCGCTGATATGGTTCTCCACGGTTGCCGGGGAGTGAAATCGAAATCGGGAGTACGTCGTGAGTCGCGTGGGTTCCAAAGTATTGACCGTTGCCGTCATGGCCGTGGCTACGTCACTGCTGGTCACCGGGCCCAACGCGCTCGCCAATCCCAACGCGGTCAATCCCATTGCCGGACTCAACGGCACGTTCGGACTGCCGCAGCTGAACGGTCGTGCACAAGCCGTCGCTCAAGTGACCGGGATTTCGAGCGCCAACAACACACAGAACGTCAACATGATCGGCACCGATCTCGGCATCATGTGGGACAACGGCCGCGGCGAGGTGTTGACGGCTTTCGGCGATACCGCCGGTCTCGGCGTACCCAACCTGCTGCAGGGCAGCCTGTGGTCGTGGCGCAGCAACGCCATCGTGCGTAGCAACGACCGAAACCTCGCCGACGGCATGAACTTCGACAGCGTCGTGCTGGACCCGATCGGTCAGACCAAAGAGGTCGTCCCCAGCCCCAAGATCCCGTTCGTCGAGATCAGCCGAATCCCGACGGCCGGCGTGGCCGTCGGCGACAGTCAGTACCTGAACCTGATGTCGGTCAAGAACTGGGGACCCGCAGGCACCTGGGAAACCAACTTCTCCGGCCTGGCCGTGTCGAACGACAACGGGGAGAACTGGGCAGCTCTTCCCGACACCCAGCGGCCCAGTGTCGGCGGCGATCGCAACTTCCAGCAGAGCGCTTACCTCAAGGACGGCGGTTACGTCTACCAGTACGGCACACCGCCCGGCCGCTTCAACCTCGGACACATCGCCCGCGTCAAGGAACAGGACATCGCCCGGCTCGGCGAATACGAGTACTGGACCGGCCAGGACTGGAAGAAGGGCGACCCGGCCGCGGCCGCACCCATCGTCGGCGGCGTCGGCGAACTCTCCGTCGCATACAACGCGACCCTCGGTCAGTACCTGATGATGACGACCGACAACGCCAACTCCATCGTGCTGCGGCGCTCGCCGTCGCCCGTCGGGCCGTGGAGCCCGCCGGAGGTTCTGGTCGACACCCGCGAGGTCAGCTCCATCTACGCGCCGTACATCCACCCCTACTCGACCGGCCGCGACCTGTACTTCCTGGCCACGGTCTACCAGAACTACAACGTGCTCCTGCTGCGCACAACGCTGTAGGAGGCCCCACTAGGCTTCCCCGGGTGGACGCCGCAGACTGGATCGCAAGTACGAAGGCCGAGAACTCGTCTACGGCGAGGCACCGAACGCAACATTGGTGGAAGTCGCGACGACGCTGAAACGTGGTCGGGCACTCGACCTCGCGTCCGGTCAGGGCCGAAACGCCATCTGGCTGGCAACCCGCGGCTGGACCGTCGACGCCGTCGATTTCTCGTCGGTCGCACTGACGAAGGCGAGTCGTGTTGCCGCCTCGGCACCGCGCTCGGTGCGCGAGCGCCTGACCTGGGTCCACGCCGATGTGACGCAGTTGTCGACAGAACCGAACTATGACCTGGTTCTCATGTTCTACCTCCATCTGCCCCCGGAAGAGCGGCGCACGGCCGTATCGACGGCAGTTTCAGCGCTGAAACCTGATGGAATCCTCATGATCCTCGGGCACCACGCCGAGAACATCGAGTCGGGCGTCGGCGGCCCGCAGGAAGCCGAAATCCTGTACACACCAGAGGATTTGGCGTCGGACATCGATTCTCGGTTGACCGTCCTCACGGCCGAAAACCGCTATCGCGACGTGACCGGCGGCACAGCGATCGATGCACTGCTACTGGCGAGTAGGTCTCCCCTTGGCAGCGAACCGGATCGGGGGTAATATCCATTAAGTTACCGACGAGTAGCTAACTTGGGCGGTACTCACGAGACCGCACCACCGACTGGAGAGCGAACGAGCAATGGGCCATTACAAGAGCAACCTTCGGGACCTCGAGTTCAACCTCTTCGAGCTCTTCGGACTCGACGAGACACTCGAAGGCGACAACTTCGGCGACATGGACGGCGAAGTTGCCCGCGACATGTTGCGTGAGGTCGTACGCCTGGCCGAGGGACCGCTGGCCGAGTCCTTCGCGGACGCCGACCGCAACCCGCCCGTCTTCGATCCCGACACCCACAGCCTGAAGCTGCCCGACTCCTTCAAGAAGTCGTTCAAGGCGCTCTACGACGGCGAGTGGTGGCGCGTCGGCCTCGACGAGGAAATCGGCGGCATGCCTGCCCCGCGCAACCTCCTGTGGGGCATCAACGAGATGCTCCTCGGCTCGCAGCCCGCAGCATTCATGTACTCCGCAGGCCCCGGCTTCGCGAACATCCTGTTCCACAACGGAACCGACGAGCAGAAGGAATGGGCCAAGGTCGCTGTCGAGCGCAGCTGGGGTGCCACGATGGTGCTCACCGAGCCCGACGCCGGATCCGACGTCGGTGCCGGCCGCACCAAGGCCATCAAGCAGGACGACGGCTCGTGGCACATCGAGGGCGTCAAGCGCTTCATCACCTCGGCTGTCTCCGACGACATGTTCGAGAACATCTTCCACCTCGTACTCGCTCGTCCCGAAGGTGCCGGACCGGGCACCAAGGGCCTGAGCCTGTTCTTCGTACCGTCCGTCCTCTTCGACTTCGAGAAGGGCGAACTGGGCGAGCGCAACGGCGCATTCGTCACCGGCGTCGAGCACAAGATGGGCCTCAAGGCCTCCGCCACCTGTGAGCTCACCTTCGGTGGCCACGGCGTCCCCGCCAAGGCTGGCTCGTCGGCGAGGTTCACAAGGGCATCGCGCAGATGTTCGACGTCATCGAGCACGCCCGAATGATGGTCGGCACCAAGGCAATCGGTACCCTCTCCACCGGCTACCTCAACGCACTCGAGTACGCCAAGGAGCGCGTCCAGGGCGCAGACCTGACGCAGATGACCGACAAGACCGCTCCCCGCGTCACCATCACCCACCACCCCGACGTGCGCCGCAGCCTCATGATGCAGAAGGCGTACTCGGAGGGCCTGCGCGCGGTGTACCTCTACACCGCCGCACACCAGGATCCGGTCACCGCCAAGCAGGTCTCGGACGCGGACGCAGACATCGCATACCGCGTCAACGACCTCCTGCTGCCCATCGTCAAGGGCGTCGGCTCCGAAATCGCCTACCAGGTACTCGCAGAATCACTGCAGACCCTCGGCGGCTCCGGATTCTTGCAGGACTACCCGCTCGAGCAGTACATCCGCGACGCCAAGATCGACTCGCTGTACGAAGGAACCACCGCCATCCAGGCGCAGGACTTCTTCTTCCGCAAGATCGCCCGCGACCGCGGCGTAGCGCTCGCTCACGTTGCCGGACAGATCAAGTCGTTCATCGACAGCGAAGCAGGCAACGGCCGCCTCAAGGCCGAGCGCGCACTGCTGGCCACCGCACTCGAAGACGTGCAGGCCATCGTCACCTCGATGACCCAGCACCTCATGGGTGCACAGGACCAGCCCACCGAGCTGTACAAGGTCGGCCTGGCATCGGTGCGCTTCCTCATGGGCTTCGGCGACCTGCTCATCGGCTGGCTGCTGCTGCGTCAGTCCGAAATCGCCATCGCTGCACTCGACAACGGTGCAGAGGGCAAGGACAAGGCGTTCTACGAGGGCAAGATCGCCGTGGCATCGTTCTTCGCCAAGAACATCCTCCCGCAGCTCACCTCCACCCGAGCAATCCTCACCAACATCGACAACGACATCATGGAACTCGACGAAGCAGCGTTCTGATCCACTGACTCACAACGGCCGCACTCGTTCTCGAGTGCGGCCGTTGTCGTGTGCCGGGGATGGTGGGGGGGCGCACCCCGGTTGCCGCAAATGCGCGCGCGCTTGTTGGTGGGGCATAGTTGCGGGGCTCCGGTTGCCGCAAAAGCGCGCGCAATTGTTGGTGGGGCATCGTTGCGAGACTTCGGCTGCCGCAAAAGCGCGCGCGTTTGTCAGATGCGCGCGCTTTCTGCGGGATCCTCAGGCAATTTCGCGCGCGTTCGGCGAATGCGCGCGCGTTTG
>NZ_BAOX01000319.1:0-5359 GCF_000813105.1 Rhodococcus sp. BS-15
CCTCGGCCGCGCAGGCCATAGCGCAGCGGGACCGTCGTCAACCGCACCCGCAGCGAGCCGACCACCTGGCCGAGAACGCCGTCTCCAACGGCATCACGGCAACCTCGGTCGCTCTCGAGGACCTGGCCGACGCCGTCGCCGAGGCCGACATCCTCCTCACCTGTACCGGAGCGGTGGGGGCCGTGGTTTCCATCGCCGACGCCCACCTCGCGCTCGCCCGCCGCGGCTCCGATCGACCGTTGGTCATCTGCGACCTCGGTCTGCCGCGCGACGTCGAACCCGCGGTCTCGGGTCTGCCGGGTATCACCGTCTTCGACATGGCGTCCCTGCAGCGCGATCCCGCCGCCGGTGCCGCGGCGAACGACGCGTCCGCGGCCCGCGAGATCGTCTCCAGTGAACTCTCGGGATACCTTGCCGGACAACGGCTTGCCGAGGTCACCCCGACTGTCACTGCACTGCGCCAGCGTGCTGCAGAGGTGGTCGAGGGAGAGCTGCTGCGTCTCGAATCGCGGCTGCCCGGACTCGACTCGCCGCAGCGCGACGAGGTGGCGCGCACCGTGCGCCGCGTCGTGGACAAGCTGCTGCATTCACCCACCGTGCGGGTCAAGCAGCTGGCCAGCACACCGGGCGGGGATTCCTACGCCGCTGCGCTGCGCGAGTTGTTCGAGCTGAGCCCCGGCTCGGTCGACGCCGTTGCCACGCCGATGGAGATCGGCTCGCTGGAGTTGGTGGACGATTTCACCGCCAGCCGCACCGATCTGCGCTCGGACTCCTACCCCGGCGGAACCACCGGTCAGGAGCGTGCCGAATGACCGGCATCGTCAAGATCGGTACTCGCGGAAGCCTTCTCGCCACCACCCAGGCCGACACCGTTCGGGTGGCCCTCGCGGCAGCCGGAGTCGAAGCTGAACTGGTCATCGTCAAGACTGCCGGCGACCTGTCTGCTGCTCCCGTACAGACGATCGGCGTCGGCGTCTTCACCGCGGCGCTGCGGGAGGCGCTGGCCGACGGCACCGTCGACATCGCCGTGCACTCGTACAAGGATCTGCCGACGGCGGCCGACGAGCGGTTCACCATCGCCGCCATCCCGCTCGCGAGGACCCGCGCGATGCCCTGGTCGCCCGTGACGGACTGGTACTCGGTGAGTTGCCTGCCGACGCGAAGGTCGGCACGTCCGCCCCGCGCCGGATCGCTCAATTGCGAGCTCTCGGGCAGGGATTGGACGTCCGTCCGCTGCGCGGCAACCTCGACACGCGGATCGGAAAGGTCGCGTCGGGAGAGCTCGACGCCGTCATCGTCGCCCGCGCCGGACTGTCCCGCATCGGCCGACTCGACGTCGTCACCGAAGCACTCGACCCGGTTCAGTTGCTCCCGGCACCCGCCCAGGGTGCGCTCGCAGTCGAATGTCGCGTCGAGGACACCGATCTCGCGACCGCCATCGCCACCCTCGACGACGCGCACTCACGCGCCGCGGTGGCAGCCGAACGCGGACTGCTCGCCGAACTCGAAGCCGGCTGCACTGCTCCGGTCGGCGCGATCGCAGAGGTCGTCGAATCCATCGACGAGGACGGCCGCATCTTCGACGAACTGTCCTTGCGGGGCTGCGTCGCCGCCATCGACGGCAGCGACACCATCCGCGCGTCGATCGTCGGATCACCCGACCG
Source organism: Rhodococcus sp. BS-15 (assembly GCF_000813105.1). Classification (NCBI taxonomy): domain Bacteria; kingdom Bacillati; phylum Actinomycetota; class Actinomycetes; order Mycobacteriales; family Nocardiaceae; genus Rhodococcus; species Rhodococcus sp. BS-15. Next base: position 1,665 of record NZ_BAOX01000319.1, read on the forward strand.
AGCCGAGGAGCTGGGCCGGGAACTGGCCCGCGAACTGCTCGATCTCGGTGCGCGCGAACTCGTTTCAGTCACCGAACCAGCACAGGCCGGTTCTCAGGTACAGGGTGGATCTCATGTCTAGGGCCATAACGGCACCCGTCCGCGGACGCGCCAAACGCAAGGCGACCCGTCCGGTGGTGCGAAGAGAGTCGATCGCCACCGCTCGACTGATTCCGAAACGGGGCACCGCAACCCCGATAGAACTGCAGTACCCACACAAGACAGCACTGGAGAACAACCGATGAGCCCAGTCCGCAAGAACACCAACGGACGGATCCTGTTCGTGGGATCCGGGCCGGGTGACCCGGCTCTGCTCACGGTCCGGGCACGGGAAGTGCTCGGAGCGGCCGAGCTCGCATTCACCGATCCCGACGTCGACAAGGGCGTCACCGCACTGGTCGGTGCCGACGTTCCGCGTGACCCGGAGACGGGCGAGAACGGTGTCGAGGTTCGTCCGGCACTCGGCGAACCGGCCGAGGTCGCCAAAACTCTTCTAGCCGAAGCCAAGAACGGCCACGACGTGGTTCGCCTTGTCTCCGGTGATCCGCTCACGACCGACTCGGTGATCGCCGAGGTCAGCGCAGTCGCACGCACGCACGTGCCGTTCGAGGTGCTCCCCGGCCTGCCGTCGGGATCGGCCGTCCCCAGCTACGCCGGAATGGCACTCGGCTCGGGTCACACCGAGGCCGACGTCCGGGGCGAGGTCGACTGGGCAGCACTCGCTGCTGCTCCCGGCCCCCTGGTATTGCACGCAACATCGGGCCACCTGGCCGAAACCGCCAGTGCCCTCGTCGAACACGGCCTGGCACCGCAGACGCCCGCGGCCATCACCGTCCGCGGCACCACCCGTCAGCAGCGCACCGTCGAGGCCACTCTCGCCACCCTCAACGACGCCGGATCCGAGCTCGTCGGATCGCTCGTCGTCACCGTCGGCAAAGTCGTCTCGGGCCGAAACAAGATGTCCTGGTGGGAATCTCGCGCACTGTACGGCTGGACCGTGCTGGTGCCGCGCACCAAGGATCAGGCAGGGGAGATGAGCGATCGACTCGTCACCCACGGAGCCATCCCCATCGAGGTCCCGACCATCGCCGTCGAGCCCCCGCGCAGCCCGGCCCAGATGGAACGCTCCGTCAAGGGCCTGGTCGACGGCCGCTACCAGTGGGTCGTCTTCACCTCCACCAACGCCGTTCGCGCCGTGTGGGAGAAGTTCGAGGAGTTCGGTCTGGACGCTCGCGCGTTCTCCGGCGTCAAGATCGCCTGTGTCGGCGAGGCAACCGCGGCGAAGGTGCGTTCGTTCGGCATCAACCCCGAACTGGTGCCGTCGGGTGAGCAGAGCTCGCTCGGACTGCTCGAGGACTTCCCGCCGTACGACGAGGTCTTCGACCCGGTCAACCGAGTTCTCCTGCCGCGCGCCGACATCGCCACCGAAACTCTCGCCGAGGGCCTGCGAGAGCGGGGCTGGGAGATCGACGACGTCACCGCGTACCGCACCGTCCGGGCCGCACCGCCCCCCCGCCGAGACCCGCGAGATGATCAAGACCGGCGGGTTCGACGCAGTGTGCTTCACGTCGAGTTCCACCGTCCGGAACCTGGTCGGCATCGCCGGAAAGCCGCACGCGCGCACACTGGTGGCGTGCATCGGCCCCAAGACCGCCGAAACGGCCGTCGAATTCGGTCTGCGCGTGGACGTGCAGCCCGAATCGGCACAGGTCGGACCGCTGGTCGAGGCTCTCGCCGAGCACGCGGCTCGCCTGCGGGCCGAGGGCGCACTGCCACCACCGCGCAAGAAGTCGCGCCGCCGGTAACTCGGCTGCGGATCTCACGATCGGCACACCCGGTCCGTAAGGAGTTCGCTTGTTCCCCACCGACCGTCCCCGACGCCTGCGCCGTACCCCGGCACTGCGTCGGCTCGTGGCGGAGACATCGCTCGAGGCACGGCATCTGGTGCTGCCGATGTTCGTGGCCGACGGCATCACCGAGCCTCGGGCGATCAGCTCGATGCCCGGGGTGTACCAACACACGTTGGATTCGCTGAGCGCTGCGGCCGCCGAGGCAGTCGCGGCAGGCGTCGGCGGCGTCATGCTGTTCGGAGTGCCGAGGCCCGAGGACAAGGACGAGACCGGCTCGGGTGCAACCGACCCGGACGGAATTCTCAATCGGGGGCTGGCGCGGCTGAAGGCCGACCTCGGGGATTCGACGGTCATCATGGCCGATACCTGCCTGGACGAGTTCACCTCGCACGGGCACTGCGGAGTCCTGGGGGAGAACGGTTCCATCGACAACGACGCCACCCTGCTGCGCTACGTGGACATGGCCGTCGCGCAGGCGGAGTCGGGTGCGCACCTGCTCGGGCCGAGCGGAATGATGGACGGTCAGGTGGGAGCCATCCGCGCCGGACTCGACGCTGCCGGCCATGTCGAGGTCGGTCAGCTGGCGTACTCGGCGAAATACGCGTCGGCCTTCTACGGCCCGTTCCGCGAAGCAGTGGGGTCCTCGTTGCAGGGTGATCGCCGGACGTATCAACAGGACGCAGCGAACCGCCGCGAGGCCACCCACGAGGTGGAGCTCGATCTCGCCGAGGGTGCCGACATGGTGATGGTCAAGCCGGCGATGTCGTATCTCGATATTCTTCGCGACGTCGCCGAGATGTCACCGGTTCCGGTTGCGGCTTATCAGATCTCCGGGGAATATGCCATGATCACCGCCGCCGCTCAGAACGGGTGGATCGACCGCGACGCAGCGGTACTGGAATCGCTCGTCGGTATCCGGCGCGCCGGTGCCGATGTCGTACTGACCTATTGGGCTACCGAAGTGGCGGGCTGGTTGTGAACGAATTTCCTCCGAACAACAACCCGGACGGCAACAACCCCGACAGCAACACGCCGGGCAACCCACCGCCGCAGCCGGATTGGCAGCGCTGGGAGATGGAGCACGGGTTCCCACAGTCAGGACCGGAGCCCCCGCCGACCCCGCGTCCGGCCCCCGTCGACGTCGAGACCGCACGCCACCTGTGGTGGGGAGTGGCGCTGATCGGGGCGCTCTCGGCGCTGTTCTCGGTGTGGACGCTGTTCGGGGCGCGCGAGGAATTCGCGCAGTCCCTGCTCGACGACCTCGCAGCGCAGGACGCGGCCGCCGACATGACGGTGGAGTCCACGCAGTCGATGGTGACGGTGATGCTCGTCGTCACGGTGTTCGTCGTACTCGGTTTCGGAGCGTTGTTCCTGTTCTGGGTCAAGCGGATGCGCGCGGGCAAGATGTGGGCGCGCATGCTGCTCACCATCATCGGATCGTTCACCGTGTTCACCATGATCCTCGAACTGTTCGCCATTGCGTCGAGCGCAGGCGCGATGAACATCGTGATGAGTGTGCTCGGCATCGGCCAGGGAGTGTTGGCCGCCGGGGCGATCTACCTGATGCACCGTCGGGAGTCCAACGAATACTTCGTCGCTTCGGGGCATCGGTAGTTTCAGAACTCGATAATTTCGGGCGTGTTCGAGGCTGCGGCACCAGCTGTGTGACTAGCATCACTCTCGATATCTTCTCGAGTGATCGGAACCGACATGGCAGAGCACACCCCTGCAGCAGCGAGTATCACGCAGCCGACCGCAGCACCGGCCGTCGATCGCGAGCCCTGTCCCGCCGAGAGCGGTCGCCCC
>NZ_BAOX01000318.1:0-5405 GCF_000813105.1 Rhodococcus sp. BS-15
CCCCCCAAAAGTCCACTCGACGTGACATTGAGTGCCCTCGAGTGCCGAGAGGCCCGACGCGGATTCGACGGACCGGTTGTGATCGGACCCAAGGCGGTCTGTGCTTCGGCGCCCACATATCCAGACAGTCGTCGGTTCTGTGTTGTATCGGAGGCTCGGTCCTTAGCGTGGTCGGTGTGCAAGGCACGTCGGTTCTCGGATCGACGTGAATGGTCGCGACGGCGCACCGCAGGGGGGTGTGCCGTCGTTCGATCTCGGCGGGCGGTGTTCGCCACTGTCTCGAATCGGTTGGCGATTCGGGCATCTCCAATTTCGAAGGAGCCCCGCAGATGACGCGTGTTCTCGATCATGAAGAGCTGTTGACAGAACTCGACGGCACGCTGGAAGCCAATTTGAATCGTCATCTGTCGATGGCGAAGGAATGGCATCCGCATGATTACGTTCCGTGGGATCTGGGTCGGAACTTTGCGGCGATGGGTGGGCAGGACTGGTCTCTCGAGCAGTCGTCGTTGTCGGAATTGGCTCGCACGGCGATGATCACCAATTTGCTCACCGAGGACAATTTGCCGTCGTACCACCGGGGGTTGGCAGACAATTTCTCGTTGGACGGTGCCTGGGGCACGTGGGTGGGTCGCTGGACTGCGGAAGAGAATCGTCACGGCATCGTCATGCGCGATTATCTGGTGGTGACCCGTGCGGTCGACCCCGTGGAGTTGGAGCGGGCTCGAATGCATCACATGACGGTGGGTATCGATGCGCCGATGGATGGTGCGAATTTTCTGCATTCGGTGGCGTACGTGACGTTTCAGGAGTTGGCGACGCGGGTGTCGCACCGAAACACGGGATTGGCGTGCGGAGATCCGGTGGCGGATCGAATGTTGGCTCGTGTTGCTGCGGACGAGAACCTGCACATGATCTTCTATCGGAACCTCGGTGAGGCGTCGCTGGATCTGGTGCCCGATCAGATGGTCCGGGCCATCACCGATGTCGCGACCGACTTCCAGATGCCGGGCCTGAACATGCCCAATTTCCGCAAGAACGCGATGACCTTGGCCAAGCACGGGATCTACGATCTCCGGCAGCATCTGGACGAGGTGTTGATGCCTGTTCTGCGCAAGTGGAAGATCTTCGAACGCGACGATTTCACGGGTGAGGGCGAGCGGGATCGCGATCGACTGGCAGCGTTCGTCGAAGACTTGGCGGAGAAGGCGACCAAGTTCGAGGAGTCCCGCGATCGACTGCTTGCCAGAGAGGCAGCGCGCGCCGAGAAGGCGTCCTGACCTGCTGTGCCTTCGCTGGCCAGAGTCGTGATCACGTCTCGGAGGTGTTAGAGTCCGGGCATCGTTGGGTCATGTGAGGCGATGGCCGTAGTGCGTGGGGAGGGCCGATGGTGCCTGGGGGGTATCGGGTGAGTGGTGGTGTTCCTTTCGGTGAATGCTGCCTCCACTCGGCCGAATCATGGCCTTGCACGGTTGGAATCGACTGGTGAGCAGGCCGAGGTTCGACGAGTCCGGCCGAATGCTCGCCGTGTTCGCGGCCGTCACCACAGTTCTCTACGCTGCCAGCGCGATAGCGTCGTGGTCGAATCTGACCGGTGCGCAGCAGGTTCTGGCCGCGTTGGCTCTGCTACTGGGTCCCGCGGCGATCGTCGTGCTGGCAAGGGCAGGTGTGCCGAGCCCCAAACAGGCGGTGGGATTCGCGACCGCGTTGTCGGTGATGGCACTCGCCTGTGCGTTGGGGAGCAGCGACACCATGCCGGCGTTCTTGATCTGCGTCCAGGCGGCTATGTTCCTCGGGATGCACATCGGCGCGTTCTGGTCCGAACGCAGCGCGGGCATATGGGTTGCAGTGCTTGCTGTTTCGGCGGTCATCGGAGCGGCGATCGCGCCGTACGGAACGCCGTTCATCAGTTACATCCTCGTGGCGCTCGGCATCGTCGGTGCGACGGAGGTGTTCGGTGTCTTCGCGCGTCGAATGCGTTATTCCGCGACGCACGACGCGCTGACCGGTCTGCTCAACAGATTCGGTTTCGAGTCCAAAATCGAGAAGATGCTGCCGGCGTGTGCTGCTCGCGGTTTGTCGGTCAGCCTCGCCGTGCTCGACCTGGACAATTTCAAGGAGATCAACGACGAGTACGGCCACATTGCCGGTGACGTCCTGCTCGCTCGGGTCTCGAAGGCCTGGAAGGGGCAGCTGACCAAAAGGGACGTTCTCGGTCGGCTCGGCGGAGACGAGTTCGTGTTGTTCATGCCGGGGGTTCTCGAAAAGGAGGCCTTGCAGATCATCGAGCGACTGCGCCGCGCTCATCGGGCGGAATGGAGCGTCGGATTGGCCTGCATGCCCGCGGGTCGCCGCTGGGGTGAGATCTATCGGGCAGCCGACGCCGATCTGTACCGGGCGAAGCGAAGCAGGCCGCCGAGGACGAGTCGGCCGTCCGATCCCGACGCCGGCTACAGCGGCCCGATCCGCAGGATTGCGCAGTAGCACTCACTCGCTGCACCATTGATCCCCAGATTTCATCCACAGGCTGGGGATAGATTTCCCGGCGCGGTGTACTTCTCGCGTTGACTCGTCGACAACGACGATGCTGCGGGGGATATGCGATGGTCACTCTCGACGAGTTCAGGTCATGGGACAGCCGAGTGCTGGCAGCCGCGTCCGAAGCGCTGATGCGGCGGTGGCGTGAAGTCGCTGCCGTGCACGATTCGGCAGCGGACGAGGTTGTGGGCAAGGGGTGGGACGGTCCCGCGGCCGAGGCGGCACGGGAAACTTTGAGACGCATCCGGTCCGATCTCGGAGATGCCGCAACCGAGTTGCTTCGGATCGCGAGATGTACCGCGGATGCCTCGATCGACATGGAGAGTCTGGTCGCTGCGCTCCGCTCGGTGGAGCGGACGGCGGCCGACGAGCGATTCTCCATCGGATCCGACGGTTCGGTGTACGACGCTGCAGCGTCGTATTCGGTTGCGCTAGTGGATCTGTGGGCGACGATGCGAGAGCGACGGCGATTCCGCGACGAGCTCGCCGAGCGAATCGCGCAGCTGATTCGTACGGCCACGGACTTCGACGACGTCCTTGCCCGACGCCTCGCCGGCGGAACCTCTGCAGCCTCCGTTGCGACGGCAATTGCGGCTTCGGTGCCGCGCGACGGGTCACCGGCGGCCAATGCCGCCTTCTGGAGCGCGCTCTCTCCTGCGGCACGCACCAGGCTGCTCGTCGAACAGCCGGCGCTGATCGGCAATCTCGACGGCCTGCCTGGACGGGTGCGAGACAGCGCCAACCGTCGAGTGTTGGCCGCCGAGCGTATCCGCCTCCGCGCCGTCGAAGCCGAACTGCAGAAAGAGTTGGCCGACAACGTGTTCGGCGGGATCTTCAGTGACGCCGATGCCGGACTCGAACAGACTCGCACGCGGCTGGCATCACTCGATGCGATCGACGCGACGCTGGCGCAGGGGGCTCGGCAGCTTCTGGTCCTCGACAATTCCTCGTACGAGGAGACGATGGCGGCCATAGCGGTCGGCGATGTCGACACGGCGACCCATGTCGCCGTGTTCGTGCCCGGTCTCGGCTCGACCGTGCACGGACATCTTCTCCGTTACGACGGCGATATGGAGAACGTCGAAAATGCTGTGCAGCAACTTGTTTCACAGGATCCACCGGAGTCTGCGGCTGCAGTGACCTGGCTGGACTACCAGGCCCCTCAGCTGGGGTGGAGCTTGCTCGATCCGGATCGGACCGTGGTCTCGGGTGCGGCTGCGCAGGCGGGAGCGGATCGATTGGCTCCGTTTCTGGACGGCCTCGACGCCGCGCGTGCGAGCGATCCGCATCTGTCGGTGCTGGCTCACTCGTACGGATCCCTCACTGCGGCGTCGGCGCTCCGAGGCGACACCGGGGTCGACGAGTTCGTGGCTCTCGGGTCACCGGGATTCGGCACCCACAGCGCCGCAGATCTTCGGCTTCCCGTCGGACACGTGTTCGCGGCGGAGGCCGAGGGCGATATCGTCGCCGACCTGGGTGTGTTCGGCCGCGATCCGGGCGCACTGGACGGAGTCACGCTGCTCTCGACCGAGCGTTCCGACGGAGCCGGCGGCTCGATCGGGCACAGCGACTATCTCACCGAGGGTTCCACCAGCGGACACAACGCCGCACTGGTCGTCGCCGACCGCAGCGCGGAGGTCGTGATCAGAACGAGGCCGGGTCTGCTCGATCTGCTGCAGAAGGTTCTGTACCTATGACGGCGTGTCGTCGTAGTCGGCCAGGCTCGGCGGAACATCGGCGGGCGGGGGCACCTCGTTGCGACGGCGGCCGAGGAAGAACACGACACCTCCGACGACGGCAGCAGCGGCACCGAACACCAGAATTCGCCGGGTCCGACGTGATCCCGAGTCGACCGTGACCAGCGCTCGGGTGCGATTGGCTTCGGCGATACGTTCCGCGGTCACTGCCCGGCGCTCCGCAGCTTGCTTGCGGGCCAGCCCGTAGCCCTTCTTGGCCAACAGCAGGCCCACTCCGGCCGGGCCCTTGCTTGCGGCGGATGCGGCCCCCAGCAGCGCGGTCGCTGCGGTACCGGTGGTCGACCGACCCTGGTCGGACTTCGTTGTGCTCGTCATACCCTCACTGTTCCACAACACGGCCCCGCTGAACCCTCCCGATACACCCGACTCGATGCCCGTTGTGAACTGCCCGATCACCCGAGATGGCACGATGGAGGGCGTGACTTCACCAAACAAGACCCAAACGGCCACGCTGCACACCAACCGCGGCGATATCGTCATCGAACTGTTCGGCAATCACGCCCCCAAGACCGTCGCGAACTTCGTCGGTCTCGCGGACGGATCCAAGGAGTACACGACGCAGAACGCGTCGGGTGCCAAGACCGGACCGTTCTACGACGGCGCGGTCTTCCACCGCGTCATCGACGGCTTCATGATCCAGGGCGGCGACCCCACCGGCACCGGTGCAGGCGGACCGGGCTACAAGTTCGAGGACGAGTTCCACCCGGAGCTCTCCTTCGATCGTCCGTACCTGCTGGCCATGGCGAACGCAGGCCCCGGCACCAACGGCTCGCAGTTCTTCATCACCACCGGCAAGACCCCGCACCTCAACCGCAAGCACTCGATCTTCGGTGAGGTCACCGACGAGGCGTCGAAGAAGGTCGTCGACGCGATCTCGAGCACGCAGGTCGGCCGCGGAGATCGCCCGGTGGACGAGGTCGTCATCAACAACGTCACCATCTCCTGATCTGACCGAAGGACTTTCGACAAGATGACGAACCCCGGCTGGGGTGGCGCGTACGGCGACCAGCCCAACCCACCCCAGTCGGTGTGCGTCCGACATCCCGATCGCCCCACCGGCCTGGCCCTGCTCGCCGCTGCGGCCGGCCGGCATGCCCGCCAGTGTCTTCA
>NZ_BAOX01000317.1:0-5409 GCF_000813105.1 Rhodococcus sp. BS-15
GCACTCAACCACACCACTGCCGCAGGCACTCAGGCCTTGTCGGGCTCGGATGCCTTGAGCATGTCCTCGCGCTCGACGACCTTCACGCGCTCGCGGCCCTCGGGCTCACCGAGTGAGCGCTCGTGCGCGTCGAGGCGGTACCAACCGTCCCAGGTGGTGAAGGGAACCTGCTTGCCTTCGAGGAACGAGGTGACGGCATCGAGATCCGGCTCGGCCGCGCCGACGAAGCTCGGTGCATCCTCGAGCAGATTCGCGACGGTCTCGTTGGCGTCGCCCTTGGTGTGGCCGATGAGGCCGACGGGTCCGCGTTTGATCCAGCCGGTGACGTACGTGGCCGGAACGGGCGTGGTGGACGACGGGGACTCGACGACGCGGCCGGCCTCGTTGGGGATGGTGCCTGCTTGTTCGTCGAAGGGCAGCTGGCTGATGTTCTGGCTGAGGTAGCCGACGGCGCGGTAGACGGCTTGGACGTCCCAGTCGTTGTACTTTCCGGTGCCCTTGACGTTGCCGGTGCCGTCGAGCTCGGTGCGCTCGGTGCGCAGACCGACGACCTTGCCGTCCGCGCCGAGTACCTCGTGCGGTGACTCGAAGAAGTGGAGGAACAGCTTGTGCGGGCGAGCGCCGACGTCGCGGATGGCCCAGTCCTGCAGGGTGTTGGCGACCATGTCGATCTGCTTGGAGCTGCGGCGGGCCTGCTCGGAGCCCTCGTCGTAGTCGATGTCCTCGGGGGCGACGATGACCTCGATGTTGGGTGAATGGTCGAGCTCGCGTAGCTCGAGCGGGGTGAACTTGGCCTGAGCCGGTCCACGACGACCGAAGACGTGCACCTCGACGGCCTTGTTGGCCTTGAGGCTTCGTAGACGTTGGCCGGGATCTCGGTGGGGAGCAGTTCGTCACCGGTCTTGGCGAGGACGCGTGCGACGTCGAGGGCCACGTTGCCGACGCGAGGACGGCGACCTTCTCGGCGTCGAGCGGCCAGGTGCGCGGCACGTCCGGGTGGCCGTCGTACCAGGAGACGAAATCGGCGGCGCCGTAGCTGCCCTCGAGGTCGATTCCGGGGATGTTCAGGGCGCGGTCCGCGTTGGCACCGGTGGAGAAGATGACGGCGTCGTAGAACCGGCGCAGGTCGTCCAACGTGATGTCGGTGCCGTAGTCGATGTTGCCGAGCAGGCGAACCTGCGGCTTGTCGAGCACCTTGTGCAGGGCGGTGATGATGCCCTTGATACGCGGATGATCGGGAGCCACGCCGTAGCGGATCAGCCCGAACGGCGCAGGCATGCGCTCGAAGAGGTCGATGCTGACGCCCGGTCCGCTGACATTGTGGTCGGACTTCATGAGCGCGTCGGCGGCATAGATGCCTGCCGGTCCGGCACCGACGATGGCGACGCGGAGTGGACGAGTCTGATCGGTCATGTGCAGCGAGCTACCTTCTTCGAGGGAAGTGCGGACACCCCAGCATAAATTAAGGACAACCTGAGCTGGGGCACTGGGCAACTTGCCGGATTTCCCGGTTTCCGGTAGGAATTGCTCTGTGGAGACGACATACCTGGTCCGACGGTTCACCGTCGACTTCTGTCGTACCTGCACCAACATGTGTTGTCGGTGACAAGACCCGACGCCCTTCCCCTCCTCCAGTAGGACGGGACCCCTCTCTCGACGGCAACGCTGCCGAAGATCAGCGCCCGGCCGTGCACGGATTCGAGGACACATGACCACCCTGGAACAGACCGCCACGCTCACCATCGACAAGCTCGGCCCGTCGTTCGGTGCCGAGGTCATCGGCCTCGACGTCGCCTCGGCGACCGACGCGCAGATACACGCCGTGGGCCGCGCCCTCGTCGAACACAAGGTCCTCGTGCTGCGCGGGCAGTCTCTCGACGACGCGGGGCACATCGAATTCGGTCGCAGGTCGGTGATCTCACTGCGGGCCACCCGGTGCACGACAGCGGACACGTCGCCCCCGAGGTCTACGCCCTCGACAGCCAGGACAACGGTTTCGCCGACGTCTGGCACACCGACGTCACGTTCATGGAACGCCCGCCGATGGGTTCGATCCTGCGTCCGGTCGTCCTGCCACCGCACGGTGGCGACACCAACTGGGCCGACAGTCAGCTCGCCTACGAATCACTGTCCGCGCCGGTTCGCACGATGATCGATGGACTCACGGCAATGCACGACGGCAACCGCGAATTCGGCTACTACCTCGCGCAGAAGCGCGGCGGAAAAGGCAACGTGTGGGACGGCAAGGAAGTCACCGCACTGGTCCCCGTCGAACATCCCGTTGTGCGGGTCCATCCTGAAACCGGCCGCAAGGGGCTGTTCGTCAATCCGGGTTTCACCTCCCACATCGTGGGTGTGTCGGAAGCCGAGAGCCGCGGAATCCTGGATCTTCTGTACGCGCACCTGACCAAACCCGAACACATCGTGCGGCACCGCTGGCGGCTGGGCGACCTGGTGTTGTGGGACAACCGCAGCACCTCGCACTACGCCAATCGCGACTACGGCACCGAGCACCGCAAGATGCACCGCATCACGTTGCGAGGAGACATCCCCGTCGGACCCCGGTAGTGCCCGACCCGTCGGATCGAGGAAGATTGGCCGCATGGCGTCGTGGAGTGAGCGTAGGCAGCAGTGGGTCGACAGTCGTGAGGAAGCGCGCAACAACGCGTCCGAGGCGGCTGCGGACTCCGGTGAGCAGCGTCCGCCCAACGCGTGGCCGTTCATCCTCGCCGTCGGCGTCGTCGTGGTGTTGCTCGTCGGCATCTTCGCGGCCTCGAAGCTCGCACCTGCGGAGGACAACGTGACGCAGGCCCAATTGCTCACCGACAGCCTCGACGGGTTCCTCGAAGCGCAGAACACCGGCGACGCGGAGCTGCTGCGTCAGAACACCTGCTTCGATCAGGTCGAGCGCCTGATTCCGGGTGACGATGCGCAGTACCGAACCGATCGGGCCGGCGAGGTCGAGCGCAACGGCGAAACGTCCATCGACGGTGTGCCGTCCGAGTATCAGGTCAACGGCGACCGCGGAATGGTCACGGTCCCGCTGAAGGAAGAGAAATCCGGAGCGCAGACCGACGACGTGTGGAACTTCGTCCGCGTCGACGACAAGTGGCTGGTGTGCAATGTGTGATGTTGCCGGTGGAACGAATTGCGGAAGGCTGGAACAGTGACGTATGCAGGTGACATAACCCCGGAAGCTGCCTGGGAGTTGTTGCAGAGCAACCCCGAGGCCGTGCTCGTGGACGTTCGTACGCGCGCCGAGTGGCAGTACGTCGGAGTTCCCGACACCTCGGGCATCGAACGCCCGACGCACCTGATCGAGTGGGTCAGCTTCCCCGACGGTGCCCGGAACACCAACTTCGTCGACGACTTGAAAGCAGCAGGCGTCGACGGCGATCGGCCGGTGGTGTTCCTGTGCCGTTCCGGTCAGCGGTCCATCGGTGCCGCCGAGGCCGCGACGGCTGCGGGAATCGGCCCGTCCTACAACGTGCTCGACGGTTTCGAAGGTGCCACCGACGCCGACGGCCACCGCGGAGCCACGGGGTGGCGTGCGGTCGGGTTGCCCTGGAGGCAGTCGTGAGCGGAAATCCGAAAGGCGGCGGATTCGACAAGCCCTTGCCCGACGGCGTGGGTCAGGGAACGCTGGGAGTGCGCGGCGGCCTGATGCGATCCGGTTTCGACGAGAATGCCGAAGCCCTCTATCTTTCTTCGGGTTTCGTCTACGAAAGTGCCGGCGCGGCCGAGCAGGCGTTCACCGGCGACATCGATCATTTTGTGTATTCGCGTTACGGCAACCCGACGGTCAAGATGTTCGAGGAGCGGCTGCGCCTGATCGAGGGGGCCGAGGCGTGCTTCGGGACGTCCAGTGGCATGTCCGCAGTGTTCACCGCATTGGGTGCACTGCTGAAGGCCGGTGACCGACTGGTTGCTGCGCGTAGCCTTTTCGGCTCCTGCTTCGTGGTCTGCAACGAGATTCTGCCGCGCTGGGGTGTCGAGACCGTCTTCGTCGACGGCGAGGACCTCGAGCAGTGGGAGCAGGCATTGTCGGTACCGACGACGGCGGTGTTCTTCGAGACCCCGTCCAACCCGATGCAGTCGTTGGTCGACGTTCGACGCGTCTCCGAGCTGGCACATGCAGCCGGCGCAACGGTGGTGCTGGACAACGTGTTCGCGACGCCGCTGCTGCAGCGCAGCCTGGAACTCGGTGCCGACGTGGTCGTGTACTCGGGCACCAAACACATCGACGGCCAGGGTCGGGTGCTCGGCGGTGCAATCCTCGGTTCCAAGGAATACATCGATGGTCCTGTGCAGACTCTGATGCGGCACACCGGTCCGGCGTTGAGTCCGTTCAACGCCTGGACGCTGCTCAAGGGGCTCGAGACGATGCCGGTGCGGGTGCGGCATTCGGTGAACTCCGCGCTGCAGATCGCCGAGTTCCTCGAAGGTCATCCGTCGGTGCGCTGGGTGAAATATCCCTTCCTACAGTCGCATCCGCAGTACGAGCTGGCCAAGTCGCAGATGTCGGGCGGGGGCACCGTGGTCACGTTCGAGCTCGACGCTCCCGAGGGTGAGGGCAAGAAGCGTGCCTTCGAGGTGCTCGACGCATTGCGCATCGTCGACATCTCCAACAACCTCGGGGACTCCAAGACACTGATCACCCACCCGGCAACCACCACGCACCGAGCGATGGGGCCGGAAGGCCGTGCGGCAGTGGGCATCACCGACGGCGTCGTGCGTATCTCGATCGGCCTCGAGGACACCGAGGATCTGATCGGAGACCTGGACCAGGCGCTGAAGTAGTCGGCACAGCGTACGAATCGGCGCCCCACGCGAAGATCGACGCCCCGTTCGACGGGTGTGGATCACTGCGCGGGGCGTCGATTGCGTGATGCCGACGAATCGACGTCACTGCTCGAAGACGCTGAGCACCGTTCTGAATTTCGCTGTGGTTTCGTCGAGTTCGGCGTCGGGATCCGAGTCCGCGACGATGCCGCCGCCGGCAGTGGCGGTACCCGAAAGCCCGTCCGCCGAGAGCTCGATGCAGCGAATGGTGACCATCCACTCGCCGTCGCCGCTGCCGTCGGTCCATCCGACGGCTCCGGCGTAGAAGCCGCGGGATCCTTCGACGTTCTCGATCGTGTTCATCGCCGCAGCTCGGGGCACCCCGGCGACGGCGGCGGTGGGGTGCAGCGCCAGCGCGAGGTCGAGCGCGGAGGTCGAGGTATCGGCCAGGGTGCCGACGATGGGCGTCGACAGGTGCCACAGCTGCGGCGTACTGCTCAACTGTGGCGACTCGGGCACCTCGAGTGTCTCGCAGAACGGCGTCAACGCAGCCTTGATCTCGTCGACCACGAAACGATGTTCGGCCTGATCCTTCGCACTGGCCGCCAAGGCTGCGGAGATGCGCGA
>NZ_BAOX01000316.1:0-5438 GCF_000813105.1 Rhodococcus sp. BS-15
CCCCGGGTCGTTCCGCAGGCTCCACTCCCACCACCCCGGGTCGTTCCGCAGGCTCCACTCCCACCAGCGCCGCGGCGCGCTCGGCCAACATGATTGCCGTCGCATGCGGTCCACGGCTGGGCACCACCGGAAAAGCAGAAGTATCGATGACGTGGAGTCCATCGACGCCGCGCACGCGGCAATGATCGTCGAGCACCGCCCCCGGATCGGACTCCGGCCCCATCCTGGCACTGCCGGACAGGTGCAACGACGTACCGAGCGCGGTGAGCGGATCATCGGCTGCCGAGACTGCAACCTCGTCCGACATGCACGCCGACGCCAGCAGATCTCGCGCCAGTTCGACGCCGTCTCGCATCGCCCGCCGGTCGCCTTCCGCTTCGAGATAGCGATACCTCACGTCGGGCGCTTCGAACGGGTCGGTACTGCGCAGCGCGATGCTCCCCCGGCCCACCGATCTCATCAGGCCGACGCCGACCACATGCGGCCCGCGAGGCAGACCGCCGATGAGTTGGTCGAACCTTCTGGTGTACGGCCTGATCTCCACATCGCCGGCGTGCAGCACCGCCTCCAGCGCAGGCGATGTCGCAGAAGGGTCGTTCCACGTGGCGACAGGAACGGCCACCTCCGGATGGTCGCTGAATCCGTGGCCTACGCCCGGACTGTCGACGGTCACCGAGATTCCCAGCGCCACAGTATCATCGGCTCGTCCGATGCCGGATCGAAGCAGTAATGCCGGGGTGTGCACAGCGCCGGCCGACAGAATTACGGTATCGGACCGCGCGACCCTGCGCACACCGTCGACGATCATCTCGACGCCGATCACTCTGGTGTCCTTGAACATCAACGACGTCACCGTCGTATTTCCCTGCACGCGTAGATTTTTTCGATCTACTACCGGCAAAAGGTATGCGAGCGCGGCACTTACACGGGTTCCATTGCGGATGTTCAACGGCACCGCGCCCACTCCCCCGGAGGCCGCGTCGGGAGCATTCATGTCCTCGTACATCCGAAATCCTGCGCGCACCGCAGAGTCCACGAATGCGGCCGTCAGCGGATGTCGAGCGTCCACAGGCGTGCGCGCCACCGGCATCGGCCCGCGCGACCCGTGCCACCGCCTCGCCGAGCCGAGATCGACATCGGTTTCGGAGCGGACGTAGAACGGCAACACCTGATCGAAGGACCACACCGCCTGCGGCCAGGCGTCGAAATCGCCGGGAGTGGCGCGGACGAAATAACCACCGTTCACTGCGCCGGAGCCACCCAAAACTCGGCCTCGGGCGACAGTCCGGCCGACCCCTGCGGTGAGCTCGGCCGAGTAGGTTCCTATCCATTCACTGCCGGGGCCGATGGGGAGCATCGACGCATCGACCAACGCAGCCGGAACATCGGCGACCCCGGAGAAAGCGGGTCCCGCCTCGAGAAGCAACACCGAACGATCGGGATTCTCGCTCAGACGTGCCGCCACCACACATCCGCACGAGCCACCTCCGACGACGATGACGTCGGCGAACTCGATCGGTTTCACACCGCCCACGATGCGAGAGGGGCTCGCACCCCGTCAGCCGTCCAGGCGGGGTTTGAGCGCGTCGATGCTTCGCGCGGACAGCGCGCCACGCCACAAACCGGTGCCGTAGGCGATGTCATCGGCACGTTTGAAGAAGGCGTAGCGGACAGGATCGAGTCCGCCCAGCTCACGGTGCTTGTACCAATCCGAAAATGCTTCTGCCACAGCCAGTCCGAAAGCGATCTTTCTGATTCGACTGGACATCAGCACCGCGAGCAAGGTGATCGGCCAATAATGTCGACACAGCGCCGAGGCAAGCTGCCACAACCCGGCGACAAAACCCTCGGCAGCAAGAATCGCCGCGATCCGCGTGGGCTGATCCAAACCGACGAACATCTTTCGCAGGCGAACTATCGTGACCGACAGTGTCGCGGCTGCACCGACGAGTCCGATCCGCGTCAGACTCGCTGCCAGTAGACAGGCAACCAGTGTCCAGGGCGACATCGCGATCGGCGGCACCATTCCCGGATGGCGAGCGGACAACGGTGTTGCTCCGGTCCCGTAGAACAGTTTGCGTGCGAACCACTCGACGAAGGTGACGCGATGCTCGTGCGCAACATGGGCCACGGGCTCGTACCGCAACCGCCAGCCCGCCTCCTGCAGCCGCCAGCACAGGTCGACGTCCTCGGCCACGTGCATCGACTCGTCGAACCCCCTCGCAGTCCAGCGCCACCGACCGCCGCAACAACATCGCGGCGCTGGCACGTAGGACACCGAGCTGCGGCCCGCACGGCTGCTTCCTTGCGCCCGAGATCCAAGGACGAGCGGGCGTGTTCGTATCGGGCGAGTGCGCTGCCCTCGGGCTCGAGAGCGACGATTCTCGGTGCTACCAAGGCGACCGCAGGATCCGAGAAGTGCCCGAGCATCACTTCGAGCCATCCCTTGCGCGGAACGACATCCGAATCGAGGAAAGCGACAAAGTCTGTTGTGGCGCATCGCAATCCGGTGTTCCGTGCTGCAGCGGGCCCGCGTGAGCGCTCGTGCCGCAATACCGTCACACTGCCGACGCTCCACGAGGTCCGTGGCACTGCGACCGGAATGTCGGACCCGTCGTCGACGATGATGACGTGCAGGCCGTGGAGCGCAGTGATCAGGCGTGCCAACCCTGCCTCGTTGTTCTTGAGCGGCACGACGACGGTGACGTCGGACGGCGACGGGATGGACATCGGGCGTGGGTTCCCGACGCCCGAGTCGAGCAGTTTGCGTGCCACGAGAGCGGATTGCGAGTCGGTCACTTCGATGAAACCGTCGCCGATCATCGCGGCGGCCGTCGGTGCAAGCTTGAGCATTCGTGTCGGTGAGCCACCGATCAGGACGCGCCCTTCGGAGAAAGTACGTACACGTGGATCGACTCGCACCCCGAAGCCATCAGGCAATCGACCTTCACCCATCAGGAGATCGTAAGCGGACAAGCCGCCGGAGTGTCGGCCACCCGAGAAATAGGACGGAACATACCTGCCCCCTGTTTTTGCGGACTCGCCGATCGGGCTCCGAGCAGGCGTTTTCCGAGATCGGTCACGAGATCACTCCATGCTCGGAGGGGGTCCATCTCTGCACCGCATCGGCGGCACGGGTACACAGTTGCTCGAACACCCGCCGCCCCTCCTCCGGATCGGAACCGGTGGGGTCGCCGAGCACACCGTTGGCGGTGACCGGTGCCAAGCCGCCGTCGCGGAGCGAAGGGAGCAACGCAGCGATGTCGGTCACGTTTCCTACCTCCGCCTTCGTCATGTCCACCACCTCGGGCGAAAGGTGCAGGAGCAACGACGTTTCGGTTCGCCCGGCGTGAGCATCTGCTCCGGGCACCGCACACGGGAACCAGACGACGTCTCGGCCCTCGTAGCGCAGCAGTAGCACTGCCGAACGCACGGTGGGTCCGTTGCCTCCGTGGCCGTTGACGAACACCACCCGGTCGGACCATCGGCACGCGGAGCGTCCGTACTCCACCAGCAGCGCTTCGAGCGCAGCGATTCCGATCGAGACAGTGCCGGGAAAGCCCTCGTGTTCGCCACTGGCTCCGTACGCGATCGCGGGACCCACGAGCGCATCCGGAATGGTTCGCGCCACGCGTCGGCGATTCGGGTGTCCGTATCGAGCGGAAGGTGCGGTCCATGCTGTTCGAGCGAACCGACCGGGACCACGAGAATCCTCGACCCGTCGACGTGCGGCCAGAATTGCGTACCGAGCGAGTCCGTGGCCATGGAAGCTGATGCTATCGGATGGAACCGAGTCGTCACGCCGATGAAACAAAGGGTCGCTAATCTTCGATTCGTGCCACCCCGCCGTCGGTCGATATTGCTCTCTCAATTGTCGATTGCGGCACCCGGTAGCCCCCAGCCTTCGATTCTGCGAGAACTGCGACGAGTCATTCTCGCGGGCGATGCTCCACCGAATACCCCTATTCCACTGAACGAAGTAGCGGAACTGTTCGGAGTGAGCAGAATACCGGTGCGCGAATCGCTGAAGACTCTGATCGGCGAGGGTTTGGTCGACCACCGGCCGAATCTGGGCTACACGGTCGCGCAGCTGACTGCCGACGAACTTCGCGAAATGTACATAGTCCGAGAGGTTCTCGAGACCGCAGCACTGCCGGTGGCAGTCGAACTCGCCACCGATTCCGACCGCGCACACCTCATCGAGGTGAATCGACAGCTCGAGGCGTCGTTGACTCAGGACGACTCACGGGAATACCACCGCCTCTCGCGTGAATTCCACCTGTCTCTGACCCGGCCGTCGCGCATGCATCGACTTCTGCACATGCTCGAATCCGCTTGGAACATAACCGAGCCCGTGCAGCCGATGGTGCACGTCGCCGGGTCCGACAGGGCATCGCTGCACAGCGATCACGCCGATATGCTCACGGCTTTCCTGGCTCGCGATTCTGCGCACTTGCTGCGTGCCGCGCAGCACCATCACACGCGTCTCAATTCGGTCATTTCGACACTGTCCAACGATCGTGGATTGTTCGCCGATCCGCCGCCGGAATAGGCCTGCGGGAACGCCCGAAAAGATATCGGGAGTGGAGCCTGCAGGAACGACCCAAAAGATATCGGGAGTGGAGCCTGCAGGAACGACCCAAAAGATATATCGCTCTCGTCATGAGTGCGCAACACTTCGCCGCTAACTTTTCCTCATTCACTAGTTCATCTCCTTCGTTCACCTCATACGCCATGCCGTCAGGAGCATCGATGACAGATACAGCGCACGGTCCCGCCCAGACGGGAGATCTCGTGGAAGCCGCGGGCCACCCCGTCGGTGGTGGACTGATCAAGGACAGCTACGACCCACGGCTGACCAACGAGGACCTCGCTCCACTGAGGAAGCAGACCTGGACCTCGTACAACCTGTTCGCCTTCTGGATGTCGGACGTGCACTCGGTGGGTGGGTACGTCACGGCGGGCAGTCTGTTCGCGCTCGGGTTGGCCAGCTGGCAGGTGTTGATCGCCCTGCTCGTCGGCATCTCGATCGTCTACTTCTTCTGCAACCTCGTCGCCAAGCCGAGTCAGGTGTCGGGAGTTCCTTATCCGGTCATCTGTCGCAGTGTGTTCGGTGTTCTCGGTGCCAACATTCCGGCGATCATTCGCGGTTTGATCGCGGTGGCCTGGTACGGCATTCAGACGTTCCTCGCGTCGGCCGCCCTCGACATCGTGCTGATCAAGCTGTTCCCGTCGCTGGCTCCGTACGCCATCACCGCCGACTACGGTTTCGCAGGGCTCTCGCTGCTCGGCTGGGCCAGCTTCCTGTTCCTGTGGGTCGTGCAGGCCGCGGTGTTCTGGCGCGGCATGGAGTCCATTCGTAAGTTCATCGACTTCTGCGGCCCTGCCGTCTACGTCGTGATGTTCATGCTGTGCGGCTACCTGATCTGGAAAGCGGG
>NZ_BAOX01000315.1:0-5438 GCF_000813105.1 Rhodococcus sp. BS-15
GGGGACAACGCCGTGGCCAACGGCTACGGCACCGCGGGGTGGTTCGGCGTCCTCGGTATCGGAGTGGGGGCGGCGGGCGTCGCCTGATCCTCGGAAAGCGGTGGGGACGGTCCATCGCCACCGTCGTACAGCTGCTGCTGCTCCCCGTCGTGTGGTCGCTGTTGACCGGATCGCATCAGACCGTCTACGGCGTCGCCCTCGGAGCAGTGGTCGTCGGCGTACTCGTGTTGCTGTTCAGCCCGCCGTCCTCCCGGTGGATGGCCGCCGAATACAGCGACGTCGACGACGAGCTCCGTTGAGATAGTCGTTCAACGCGCCCGGGTGGCCAGCTCTGCCAACGCGTCCTCGGTCAGGCGGAACGTGGTCCACTCGTCCTGTGGCTCAGCACCGAGCGATCGGTAGAAGCCGATCGACGGGGTGTTCCAGTCCAGCACCGACCAGGCCAATCGCGTGTATTGCCGATCTACGCACTCGGCGGCCAACGCGGCGAGCAATGCAGTTCCGAAGCCTTCTCCCCGCGCGGCGGGCTGCACGTAGAGGTCCTCCAGATAGATCCCGTTCACACCGTCCCAAGTGGAGAAGTTCAAGAACCACAGCGCGCATCCCGCCACCGTGCCCTCGTGCTCGGCGACGTGTGCGAACACCGACGGCTGCGCTCCGAACAGCGCAGAGCGAAGCTGCTCGTCTCGAACGGTGCACAGCGAGGACGACTTCTCGTACGCGGCGAGTTCGTGCACGAGAGCGGTGATGGCGGGAACATCGGCCTCGGCGGCGCGGCGAATCATTCGGGGTTTCCTTTCGGTGCCGTGGCGGCGGTGAGAATCGACGGGTGCACGTTGTGCGCCACGAGCTGGCGAAACGAATGCTCGAAGCCGAGCACCGAATACGCGGCGGGCGAGAGTGCGAAGCGTTTGCCCTCGGTGATGGGTGCCTCGGTCCAGCCGGCGATCAGTGCCCGCGAGAAGTGGCCGTGGCCGACCAACACGACGTCGTGGCCGCTCAACAACGGTAGGACGACCGAGAGCACCAGCTCGACGCGCACGGCGATGTCGCCGATGGACTCACCGCCCGGGCACGGATGCGTCCAGACGGTCCAGTGCGGCACCGTCTCGTGGATCTGCGTCGACGTGATGCCCTCGTAGTCGCCGTAGTCCCACTCCGACAACGCATCCCACGTTCGATCGACCTGCAGGCCTGCGAGCTCGGCGGTTCTGCGAGCGCGCTCTCGCGGGCTCGTGATCACCAGGGGATCGCGCAGCTTCAGTAGTCGGAGGAGTGATCCGGCCTCGACGGCCTGTTGCTCGCCGGTGCTCGTGAGGGAGACGTCGGTGTTGCCGGTGTGTTTGCCGGCCAGCGCCCATTCGGTCTCGCCGTGCCGAAGTAGAACGACTCTGCCGGCCTCGCCGCCGCCGTGTGTGGTCATGCAACGATCATGCCTGCCCGCAGGATGTGGCTCTTGTCATAGGTGGCCTGCGGATGTGTCCGATTTGTCGATTGAGTACGGACCTACCGGCCGGTTACTCTCGTTTCGATTCTTCACTTTCTCGGGCGACACAGGTCTGCCCGTCGTGCCTCACAGCTCCTTCTCATCGCCTGGAGAACCATGACCGACCTGCACAAGCCCGCGTCGCCCGATGCTCCGGAGAAGCTCGACGGTGCGTTGTTGAAGATCGCCGGGGTCGTCGTCCTCGGGGCCATCATGTCGATTCTGGACGTCACCGTCGTCAGCGTCGCGCTCCGGACGTTCACCGACGTCTTCGACACCACCTACGCCAACGCCGCCTGGACGATGACGGGTTACACGCTCGCCCTGGCCACCGTCATACCCCTGACCGGGTGGGCTGCCGATCGGCTCGGAACCAAGCGCCTCTACATCACCGCGCTGGTGCTGTTCGTCCTCGGTTCGGTGCTGTGCAGCTTCGCCTGGGACATCACCTCGCTCATCTTCTTCCGAGTGCTGCAGGGACTCGGCGGCGGCATGCTGATGCCGCTGGGCATGACGATCATGACGCGCGCCGCAGGCCCCGAGCGGATCGGGCGCGTGATGGCCGTGTTGGGCGTCCCGATGCTCATCGGGCCCATCGCAGGACCCATCCTCGGCGGCTGGCTGATCGAGGCAGCGAGCTGGCACTGGATCTTCCTCATTAACCTGCCGATCGGCATACTCGCCCTGATCGCGGCCGTGGTGATCTTCCCCAAGGACAACCCGACCCCGTCCGAGTCCTTCGACTTCCGCGGCATGCTGATGCTCTCGCCCGGCCTCGCACTGTTCCTCTACGGCGCGTCCTCGGTCGTCGAAACCGAAACCGTTCTCGCGGTCAAGGTGCTGGTCCCGGTCATCGTCGGGCTCGTGTTGATCGTCCTGTTCGTTTTCCATGCCCTGCGTGTGCAGCATCCGCTGATCGATCTACGGCTGTTCGGGAACAGATCGCTCACCGTGGCCGTGATCACCACGACGCTCTTCATGGTCGCCTTCATGGGCGCGGGTCTGCTGTTCCCGAGCTATTTCCTGCTTCGCGGCGAAACGACGTTGACGGCCGGGCTGCTGCTCGCCCCACAGGGCATCGGCGCGATGATCGCGATGCCGATCGCCGGAGTGATCGCCGACAAGTTCGGTCCCGGCAGGATCGTGCTGGTGGGCATGGTGCTCATCACTGCAGGGATGGCGGTGTTCACGCAGGTCGGCACCGACACGTCCTACACGCTGCTCATCGGCGCACTGTTCGTCATGGGCCTCGGCCTCGGTTCGACGATGATGCCCATCATGACGGCCGCCCTGCAGACGCTGACCGACGACACTGTTGCACGTGGCTCGACGTTGATGAACATCGTTCAGCAAGCGGCCGGCTCGATAGGTACCGCGCTGATGTCGGTGGTGCTGACCGCTCAGCAGAAGCCCGCACTGACTGCGACCAGCCAGGTCGAGGCGTTCGACATCTCGGCCAGGGCGTTCGGCACCACCTTCATGGTCGCGCTGGTTCTGATCGTCGTCACGTTCGTTCCCGCGTTCTTCCTGCCCCGGACGAAGCACGTGACCGAGCGGTCCGCGGCACCGATCGCGCTGCACTGACGCGCCCGAGAGATGCCGAACCCTCGCTCATCGGCTCGATGTAGGCAAGGATCAGGGCCGTGACGACAATTCTCGCGGTAGCGAATCAGAAGGGCGGCGTCGCCAAGACCACTACGGTGGCTTCGCTCGCGGCTGCGCTGCATGCTCTCGATCGACGAGTCCTGGTGGTCGACCTCGACCCGCAGGGCTGTCTGACGTTCTCGCTCGGACACAACCCGGACAAGCTCGATTCCTCGGTTCACGAAGTGCTGACCGGGGACGCGAAGGTCGAGGACGTCCTGATCGAGACCGCGGAAGGAATCGTGCTGCTGCCGGCGACGATCGATCTCGCCGGTGCGGAAGCGTTGCTGTTGATGCGTGCGGGTCGCGAATTCGCACTCAAGCGGGCGCTCGCACCGATCCTCGAGGATTTCGATGTCGTCGTCATCGATTGTCCGCCGTCGCTGGGAGTGCTGACCCTCAACGGCCTCACCGCCGCTCAGTCGGTGTTGGTGCCCCTGCAGTGCGAGACTCTCGCGCATCGCGGGGTCGGGCAGTTGTTGCGAACGGTGTCCGAGGTACAACAGATCACCAACCCGACCTGGCGCTGCTCGGTGCCCTGCCCACACTGTTCGACGCCCGCACCACGCACAGCAGGGATGTGCTCGGCGATGTCTCGGACCGCTATTCGTTGCCGGTGCTCGCGCCGCCGATTCCGCGGACCGTACGCTTCGCCGAGGCCAGTGCATCGGGCGCGACGGTACTTTCGGGCCGAAAGAACAAGGGTGCGCAGGCCTATCGAGAACTCGCCGAGAATCTGCTGGCGTACTGGGACGGCGAAGCCGATCTGAAGACCTACGATCCGGCGGAGTAGAACGAAGCTCGTGCGAACGAGTCAGCCGAGCGCGACCACGTCGGTACCGCGTTGCTCGACGACCACATCGCCGATCACCGACATCTGTATCGGGCCGTCGTAATCGCCTCGGTCGACCGGAATATCGGCCCCCCTGACACCGGTGGAGAGATCGACCACCGAGATGCCGTCTGGCACGGGTACGAGGAGTCGTCCGGCCATGACCGTTCCACTCCCGAGGCTCCGGGGACGGTCCACAGAGGACCGAGGTTGTTGGAATCGAAGGCCTGGACTCCCGAGCCGGTGAACCAGGTGAGCACCGAACCTGCCTTCGTCGCAGGGAAATTGGGGGAATCCGGGGTAGGGGAGGAGCCGGCCGGGAGAGCGAATTCGGATATTCGCGCGGCCGCGTCGTCGTAGAATCCCACCCGGTCGGGTGCGCCGTTCTCCGCTGGAATGTACAGCGCGACAATGCTGCCCGTGATCGCGATGATCCGCCCGGCAGTCGGTGCGCCGGACTCGGGTAGGAGTTCCGGTACCACCGTCGACCCGTACTCCTCGGGTTCACTCGCGTCCTTGGGCGCAGGATTGATCAGCGACAATCGGGCAGCGGCCTCTCCCGGGCACTGTTCGAGCACGGCCGTACGTGAGTTCGTCGACGCCGAGGACAGTAGTGTGCATCCGGTTCTCGGCTGACTACCCGGATTGACCGGGGCATCCACTCGACCGTATTCGAGGGTGCGCACCAGGTCCGACCGCCACAGCTCCATGCGGGTGTCGCCCCTCGACGTCACATAGGTGCCGTCGGAGGACAGTCGGACCGCATCGTCGGCGTCGGATGTGCGCTGGGCCTTGCGTTCTCCGGTGGGCCCGTCGAGTTCGGTCACCTGAGAGCAGCCGCGGTCGTCGCGGTATACCGCGACCGCGGTGTTCCACGACGCGACCACCGAGCAGAGCGGGAGATCGCGTGTGTACGACCAGGATTGCTCACCCGACCGTGGATCGCGGCCGAGGACGGAGCCCCCGTCCGCAGTCACCACCGTGGATCCGGTGACGACAGGAAGCGGGGTTCGCGTCGAATCCGTCGCTGCACTCGGCGCGCGCCACAATTCCGTGAGCGCAGTAGGCACCGCGGTCGCGGGTTCGGCCTGAGGCAGTGGCTCCTCGGCCGGTATCGAGGCAGTTCCGCGAGCATCACCGGTGAACCACGCGATGCTCGCGGCGACAACCACCACCACTGCGATGACGGCGGCGACGACGAGGTCGGTTCTCGTCCGACGTTCTGGAGCCAGCACGGCGGGAGATTACTCCGATGCGCTCGCAGTCGACGGTCCGGCATCGGCGGACGATCCACTGGGGCGACGACGCCTGCGGCGGCGCGGAGCAGTCTTGGTGGCCGTGTCGGTGGTCGCTGTGTCTGCCGTATCCGACTGTTCGGCAACCGAATTCGCGGCGGAAGCGGATTGGTTCTTGGTTGCGGCCGAGCCTGCGCCGTTGTCGCCGTCCTGTCCTGCGCGGGTGCGCCTGCGACTGCGC
>NZ_BAOX01000314.1:0-5458 GCF_000813105.1 Rhodococcus sp. BS-15
ATCGTGGACCGCGGCCGGCGCGCCTGCTCTGGACGACGTCGTGGCCCGCCACCACTTCTCCCGCTCGAAGCAACACGGCAGCGGCCGTGCCGTCCGGGCCACAACTCACGTTCACACAGAGATGCATTCCGTAGCTCACGTAGACATAGAGACGCCCCGCAGGACCGAACATCACCTCGTTGCGGGCAGTCGGCCCCCGAAAGGAATGCGCGGCCGGATCGGGCCACGGACCATCGAGCGGACCACCGTAGGCCTCGACTTCCACGATGCGCACCGACACGTCGCCCACGGTGACGGTCCCACCGAGAATGCGTCGGGCTGCGTCGTCAGGCTCCCCGATCTCCAAGTCAGCGACATTCATCCTTCCCATGATGCTTCGCCCTTGACCACCGAGCGCCGACGGGGCTATGACTTCGACATCCGATAAGTCTGGAGGCCGACATGGCGTTCACCGGTGAACACGCCGTCGAGATCACAGGGCTGACGGTTCGCCGCGGCACGCGAACGGTGCTGCGGAATCTGTCCCTGACGATCCCTCGTGGTGCCATCACCGGACTTCTCGGTCCGTCGGGCTGCGGCAAGACGACTCTGATGCGAGCGATCGTCGGCACTCAAATCGTCAACAGCGGAACCGTGGTAGTTCTCGGATCTCCGGCCGGCTCGGCGCCGTTGCGCCGCACAGTCGGGTACGTGACCCAGGCACCGAGCGTCTACCGAGATCTCACCGTTCGCGAGAACGTGCAGTACTTCGGGTCGCTGTACGGTCGCCGGCGCGCGGACGTAGCGTCCGCCATCGAGTCGGTCGGACTGGCCGACCACGCGTCGTCACGGGCGGGCGAACTCTCCGGCGGCCAACTGGGGCGGGTCTCCCTGGCCAGCGCGCTAGTCGCCGAACCCGAGCTGATCGTTCTCGACGAACCGACGGTCGGCTTGGATCCCGTGCTGCGCTCGGAGCTGTGGTCGCGTTTCGCCGATATCGCGGCAAGCGGTACAACGGTGTTGATCTCCAGCCATGTGATGGACGAGGCGGAGCACTGCAGCAGTCTCGTTCTGATGCGCGACGGCACCGTGCTGGCCCAATCGAGCCCCGACGCGCTACTCGCGCGCACAAACGAAACGACGCTCGATCGCGCATTCCTGTCTCTCATCAGATCTACCGAGCAGACATCGTGAACGCGCGGATCTACGCAGCCGGCACCGGCCGAATCCTGCGACAACTCCGAGCCGACCATCGATCGGTGGCCATGGTTCTGCTCGTTCCGTCCCTGCTGATGGTGTTGCTGTACTTCCTTTACCAAGACGTGCCGACCCCGCCGAATCAGCAGTCGTTGTTCGATCGGATCGCGATCACGATGCTCGGCATCCTGCCATTCGTCGTCATGTTCCTGATCACGTCGATTTCGATGCAGCGCGAACGAACCTCAGGAACGCTCGAACGCCTGCTCACGACACCGATGTCCAAGCTGGACCTGCTGGCGAGCTACGGCTCGGCCTTCTCGCTGGCCGCTTTCGGACAGGCGCTACTCGCATGCACCGTCGCGTTCGGATTTCTCGGGCTCGACATCGAGGGCTCGGTCGGTTGGGTTCTGGTGATCGCAGTCCTGGGAGCAATGCTCGGCGTCGCCATCGGACTGCTGTGCAGCGCATTCGCCCGCACCGAGTTTCAAGCCGTCCAGTTCATGCCGGTCGTCGTGATTCCACAGCTGTTTCTGTGTGGACTCCTGGTGCCGCGTGACCAGATGCCGAATTGGCTGGCCGCGATCAGCAATGTTCTGCCGCTGAGCTACCTGGTCGACGCGCTCCAGGAGATATCCCGGTACCCCGGAGTCACCGGGCGCATGTGGACCGACATCGCCGTGGTCACAGCGTTCACCGTTGCCGCGCTGAGTGGAGCCGCAGCGACATTGCGTCGACGAACCCAGTAGTCGACGAACCCAGTGACCGAACGGGAGTTCTAGGACGTGGCGCGCGCCAGGATCGACTCGTGCTCGGCGTCCTCGACATCGCGTGCGTCGTCGGCCAGCAACACCGGAATTCCGTTCTCGATGGGATATGCACGCCGCAGTCGCGGGTTGTAGAGCAATTCCCCTTCGATCAACAGCAGCGGGCCCTTGTCCACCGGGCACGCGAGAATGGAAAGCAGTGTCGAATCGATTGCCACAGGTGTCCTTCGCTCTGCTCCGGTCGAACCGGAGTGGTGTACTCGCTTACGCTACCGAACCCGTTTTCTTCTGTGCATACTCGTTCCTACGACGATCTTTCGGCCGCGGTCTCGCGCCCGACGAACCGTTCGGCCACAACAGCTTTCGTCAATCGACGGTAGCTGTTCGACTCCGAGTCGTAAAACCACGACCGTGCGCTTGGCGTCGGGATGCCCGCTTGCTTCAGCGCCGTCGCGTTGGGCCGATACGCGCGTCCCACCGGAATTTCGGTCACCACGTGCACGATCGCCGGACGCTCGGCCGGAAGCAGTGCCCCGAGAGTGTCCGTCAATGCACGAGCGGTGATCACCGCCTCGGGTTGCAGCGAGATCGCGCAGACGGCCACCTCGGTGGCCGACGCCTCGACGCGCACCGATCGTGGCCGATCCGACGTCACCCGCACTCCGTAGACCACAGCCGAATCGACCTGGTCCAGGTCACCTACCGCGTCGACGATCGGCTGGGTGTACACCGGACCGCACGCCGAACGCACCACGGTGTCCTTGCGGTCGACGAGCCAATAATCGCCGTCGGAATCGCGACGGAACAGGTTCTCGGTGGGGATCCAGGCGTCCGTGGGCTCGAAGACTCCGCGCATGACGTGACTGGTTGCTTCGCCGTCTCCGCTCGGTCGGCCGAGAAGTAGCCCGATCTCGTCGTCGCGGCACTGCCGGACGAAGCCGTCGTCGTCCTCTTCGAGGCGGCCGGTGATCGGGTCGTAGGCCGCCAGCGCAACCCGTGCACTGCCGGGCAACGGACGACCCTTGGAGCCGATCTTCGAGCCCGCCACGTTGGCCAGGATCACGTCGTTCTCGGTGGATGCGTAGAACTCGAGCACCCGAGCCGGGCTGAACCGCGCCAGCGTGCGACGCCACAGCCCCACCGGCATGCCCGATCCGATGAACAGGCGCACCGGGTGACCGGAGTCGACCGGGAACCGGCCGTCGTCGAGAATCTGCCGCATCATCGTCCAGGTGTAGCTCACGACGGTGACGCCGTAGCGGTACACCTCTTCGCTGAACCGCTCGGGCTCGAGACCACGGGAGAGTGCGATGCGTGAACCGCCCGCGAGGGCGCCACCGATCGTGACGAGAATCCCGGCCGAATGATGCAGCGGCGCAAGGCAATAGACAGTATCGCCGGGTCCGAGCGCGGCCGTTGTCGCTGTACCGAATGCCGACAACGCCCAGCGATGATTGGTGATGTATCGCGGTTCGAGACCGCGATCGGTCGTCGTGAACAGGATCATCGCCAGTTCGCGGGCACGACCCGGATCCGGCTCGTACCACTGAGGCAAACGCACCGCGTCGGGATCGATGGCCTCGAGATCGACCACCTCGTAGCCGGACGGGATGTCGAGTCGCCGAGTCTCACCACCGCCGAGCACCAGCACGTTCGGCGCCACCGGGACCGCAGCCGCAGCATTCTCCGGATCGGCGATCACCGTGTCGACGTCGACGGTTCGCAGGGCTGCGGTCAGATCGCTGCCCGGCTGCAGCAGAACAGGTACTGCCCCGATCCGCGAGAGCGCCGCCATCGCTGCCAACGCGCTGGACGAGTCTCCATCAACACACCGATGCGCGACGCGGGTCGCACCCCGACGCTGATCAGACCGCGCACCACATTGTCGATGCGGACGTTGACCGCGTCGTAGGTGTGCACTCGGTCGTCGAACAGGAAGCACTCGCCATTCGGAGATTTACGTCCCTGCTCGGCGATCAAGCGGCCCAACGAGACTCGACTGTGCGGCTGCATCTGCCCGAGGCGGGCGAGCCTCGGCAGCGTACGCACGGCCTCGGAAGAGATTTCGCGGGTACCCCCGCACCGCGCCGGTCGCCGCCGATGCCAGCCCGCGGCCGACACCGACGCCCACCTCGGCAATGGAGGCTGCAGTGTGGATCAGTCGATTGGTGATCGACACACCACTGTCGGAATCGCTGTGGCCCTCGCGCTCCATCACGCGAACCGCCTCCGGCTTCGGTCCGAGATCCTCGCGCCACCGAATCCAGTTTCCCGTCGTCGGCCAGGTCTGCGCAGCCGCGGTACTGCCGACAACCAAACCGAAATGGCCTGCGCGCAAGGTAGTTTCGAAAACCTGCGCACGCGGGGCCGCGCGCTGAATGCCGCGCACGGCCAACGGTTGACCGATGTCGTCCACCTCGCCGACGAAGGCCAACACCGGCACCGTGAGTTCGGCCAGAGTCAACAGTCTGTCCTTGATGACGAACCCGCCGGTCATCATGCGGTTGTGCACGACGAACTGCTTCAGCAACTCCGCAACGGCAGGGCCGGACCAGGCCACCCACCCGTCCATCGCCAGAAAGCGTCGCTGCGGCTCGCGTGGCAACAGCGCCTCACGGTCGTGCAACTGCCTCAAGAAATCCAAGCGCGACCGCACGGTCTTCGCCGGATCGAGCAACTGGAATCCCGTCCGCGCCATCCACCCCGACACAGCGAGCCGAGTGAACACGTGATCGGCGAGAAACTCCGCTCCCCTCGTGGCCACACCGGCCGGAATCCCGAGCGGCAAGCCGGCCAGAGTGTCGACCGGAGCCCCGAACGTGATGAGGCTGGCCAGATTTCGGCCCCCACGGTAGGCAGCCGCCTGGTAGCAGAACATTCCGCCCTGGGAATAACCACCCAGGTGGACGTCGCGACCGGTGTGCTCGTGCACCTTGTCGACGACCTCGCTGATCGCCACGACGTGATCGGCCAGCGTACGGCCCCACCCACCTTCTTCGGTATCGGGCGATCCGAAATCGACAACCCACGGATCCAGACCCATGCCGTGCAGAATTCCGGCCGCGCCTTGTTCGGTGGTGACGTCGTAGACATCTGCGGAGACCATCATCGGTGGAATGAGCACCACCGGAGGACTGTCCGCGGGCACATCGTCTGGGAAGTACCGCCGAAGCCGGTACATCGGCTCGCGATCCATCACCCGAAACGGCGACGGATCCACCTCGGTTTCGAGCCACCCAGACGAATGACCTCGAGACCGTTCTGGGCCGTGGCGATGGCTCGCCGCAGTGGTCCACGTACGGCATCTGCATTCAGTCCCACAAATACACTCCTGCGTTCGGCCCCGACGGAACGACCGGCATCGGTCTTCGCGTGACGAAAGCTTCTCACATCACACTCGAGGAACCGGCACGGATATCGATTGCGCACTCAGTGGCGCAACACCGGTTCCTCGGCCCACGCACGCAGGGTCGCGGCACTGGCCCGCACGCCCCCGAGCTGATGCGCCACCTGCA
>NZ_BAOX01000313.1:0-5513 GCF_000813105.1 Rhodococcus sp. BS-15
CGGCGGGCTCGTCTCCGAGCGTGTCCGCAAAGGCCATACCGGGCAGGTCGTGCACCCCGTTGACGGTGCTCAACGTCAGCGAGGGCCAGCGGAACTGCCACGCGCCGCCCGGGCCGGGGGAGCGGTCCAACATCACGAAGCCCTCGCCCGCGGTCAGGCCCGCGCGATGCAGGTGATAGCCGGCCGAGAGTCCGGCCTGGCCGGCGCCGATGACGGCGACCCGAGTGTCGATCATGGAGACCAGTAGATCAGGCCCCGCACTGTCAATTCCCGTACCGGTCGGTAACCTCTGCTCTCGTGATCGGACTCTCTCGTGACGGCGACGTCGTCACCATCGAACTGCAGCGCCCGGATCGACGGAACGCGTTGAACTCCGAGCTGTGCCTCGCGGTGCATCGCGGAGTCGAACAAGCCGAGCGTGACGGCGCACGGGTCGTGGTCATCACCGGCCAGGGAACCAGCTTCTGCGCGGGCGCGGATCTGACCGGTGATGCGTTTCCCGAGCATTTCGGGCAGATCCTCGAGGAGATGCTGACGGCAATCGAACGTGTCTCGATTCCGGTCGTGGCTGCGGTCAACGGCCCAGCAGTGGGGGCTGGGACACAGTTGGCGATCGCCTGCGATCTGCGGGTCGTTGCGCCGGGCAGCTTCTTCGAGATTCCGTCGACGAGGCTCGGTATCGCGGTGAGCAACTGGACCATCCGGCGCTTGGCCGCGCTCGCAGGCGGCGGCGTTGCACGCACGATTCTGATCGGCGGGGAACGGGTGCACGCCGATCAGGCCCATGTGTGCGGGCTGGCCAACAAACTCGGCGACGTCGACGCGGCGACGCAATGGGCGCAGTCGATCACCGAGCTCGCTCCGTTGGCGCTGCGCCACCTCAAGCTCGTCTTCAACGACGATGGAGCACATGATGTTCCGACGCCGGAGCAGACCGTAGCGTTCGAGGCCGCGTGGAGCAGTGAGGACATGAAGGAAGCGCGCCGCGCACGTACCGAGAAGCGCACGCCGAAGTTCGTGGGCAGGTGATCGACGGCGGGGGTCTTTTCGGTAGGAAGAGACAACCCGCGCGTGTCGTTTACGAACCGTTGGGACTTCGAAAGTCGTTCTGTCCCTTATGAGTCGATGCGTCGCATCGTTGTTCGGATCGACCCCGTTCGTTCATCTTCGGTTCGCCTGACCCGCTTGTTCCATCCATAGTTTTTCGCTGCTCGCATCGAGTGATGGACACGACGAAAGACTGAGGAACATGAAGCTGACTCGATTCGCGGCAACGTCCGCATTGGTCATTGCAGCGATGACGACCGCCATGGGAACCGCCTACGCCGATCCGGCTCCGGCGCTCGCCGCTCCGGTCGGTTGGAACGTCACCCAGGCCGGTAACCAGGTCATCGTCGACACGTCGGCGGGCACCCTGAGCAACGAGGACAACCATCTCGTCGTCCGCGACGCCAACGGTGCGCTGGTCGATTCCGTGCCACTGGCCATTGCCGTCGACGGATTCTCGCACCCCGTCGCCGCCGTCATCGACGGAAACCACGCCACCTTGACCGCCGATGCCTCGCCTGCCGCGGCAACCCCGGTCTCCGCCTCTCTTCCAGGTCTGCAGCAGGTCGACCTGCCCGCCGCAGTCTCCGGCGTCAAGGACAACATCAGCCTCTCCGCATCGGTCGGCGGATTCCTCGGAGCCGCAACCGGTCTGGTCACCGGCTGCTTCCTCGGAGCCATCGCTGCCGGTACCGTCTCCGCACCTGCACTGCTGCTCTTCGGTGCCGCACCGGTGGCCGGTTGCGTCGGCGGCGCACTGCTTCTGGGCTCCGGTGCATCGCTCGCCGGTACCGCCATCGGCGGTCTCGGTGCCATCGCAGGGAACGGAGGGCAGTTCATCCAGCTCCTCAACGCTCCCCCCGCCGTCAAGAAGTAATACTCTTACAGCAGTGCTGTGGCCCGCATCGGATTCCGTTGCGGGCCACGGTCGTCGGCACGTTCCGAGTTGCTAGCGAGCCAGCGCGAGATCTCCCACGTGTGCACGTCGAGCGGCCGTCACGAGTTCGACGATGGCCTCGGCCACCTCGTGGGCGCGCTCCAGAATCACCATGTGCCCGGCCTGCGCGACGCGTACCAGGCGAGCGTCGGGCAGATGTGCGGCAAGGGTTTCCGAGTGTCGCATGGGTGTCATCAGGTCGTCGGAGCCGCAGAGTACGAGGGTGGGAATCGAGGCGAGGGCAGCCAGGCCGGACACCTCGTCGAGCCCTCGGAACGCCCCGAGGAAGCCGGCCATCGTCACGATGGACGTCTCACCCAGCATCGCCGTCGCCAGCGTCACCACCCTCGGACTGACTCTTCGGGATCCGCATCCCGCTGTTCTGACGATGGGTGCACAGACGCCGCGACTGAGTCTCTTGGCGCCCGACATCAGCGAGGGGCCCGTCGAACAGCGGCCTGGAATACCGACACCGCGGGATGCGCGAGGCAACTGCCGAGTCCGTCGTCGGTGATCCCGCCCGCCGACGTCGCGATCAAACCGACTCCGATCAGGCGCGTGCCGATGGCCTCCGGGTTCTGGCGGGCGTAGGACAGCGCCGTCATTCCCCCCATCGAATGGCCGACGACGACGAACGGTCCCGACGGAACCACTGCGCGGATCACGTCGGCCAGGTCCTCGCCGAGTCGGTCGATGGTGCAACTCTCCGACGCGGCCGGACTCGATTCGCCGTGCCCGCGGTGGTCGTACATCACGATCCGCACGTCGTCTCCCCAGGTGTGCTCGACCTGTCGACGCAGGTCGGTCCACGACTGCATCCGCAGGCAGTGTCCGTGCACGAACACCGCGGTCAGCGGCGCATTCGGATGCCCGAACTCGCGAACCGCCAGCGCGGTGCCGTCGCCGGCAGCGACGGTGCTGCGGCGACCGACCTGATGGGTCTGCTCGCTGATGATCATGGGGCGCTCCGCGGGTGTGAGTGTCACGTGCTGCGACGACGGTGTTGCCCGGTACTTCGCTTCCTCGACACGCCGTGTTACCTGAATCACAATTTTCTGTCGGTGTGGTACCCGCTCGGACCAAGCCGGGTGGGAATCGGCACCGAAGTACTGGTGAGCGTTCAGGAGAGGACGCGCGTTGCCAGTGAGGAGATCGGCCATGGGTTTCGGCATGGACAGGCTCGAGGATGTTGTGCCCCGCGCCGTAGCGGGAGATCGACTCGCCCTCGAACAGGTGCTGGTGCTGATCCAGCCACCGGTTCGCCGATACTGCTCCGCCCGGATCGGAAATCTCGACGTCGCCGCGGACGATGTGGTGCAGGAGGTCTGCCTCGCACTGGTCACCGCCATTCCCAAGTACCGCGACATGGGCAAGCCCTTCATGCATTCGTGTACGGGATCGCCGCGCACAAGCTGGCCGACGCCGGTCGCAAATCGGTTCTGCGGCAGTCGTTCTCGATCGACGAGATGCCCGAGGAGCAATCCACCGATGCCGGGCCGGAACAGCTCGCGCTCGGCGACGAACTGCGTAGCCACACCCAGGCATTGATGGACACCCTGCCGACGAAGTACCGCAAGATCATTCTGATGCGAGTCGTGTGGGGCATGACGGCACCACAAACCGGTGAAGCACTCGGAATGACGGCCGGAGCCGTGCGAGTGGCCCAGCATCGGGCGATGAACATGCTTCGCGCCGAGCTGTCGAACTTCTCGCTGCTGGCGGCGCGCGCAGTCGCCTGACGTTCCCGCCGCGACGCGTATCGCGCCGGATGTCCGAATCGTCGGAGTGAGTAACAGTAGCTACATCTTTCCAAGACACCCCGGCAACGTGGCGGTTCTACGTTGTTGACCCATGACCGCCGTACAGCCAGCGCCGACAGACACCGCGCTCAAAGAGACGCTCGAGGACTACACGCTGCGCTTTGCGCCGCGTAGCTACCGAAAATGGGGAACCGGTGTTGTCGCGACGTCCGCACTCGGCGGAATCGCGTACCTCGCGGACTTCGCCATCGGTGCCAACATCGGAATCTCGTACGGAACCGGCAACGCACTCTGGGGAATCCTGGTGTTCGCCGTCGTGATCTTCCTGACCGGGCTCCCACTCGCCTACTATGCCGCCCGCTACAACATCGATCTCGATTTGATCACGCGCGGAAGCGGATTCGGCTACTACGGGTCGGTGGTCACCAACGTCATCTTTGCGACGTTCACGTTCATCTTCTTCGCGCTCGAAGGTTCGATCATGGCGCAGGGACTCGAACTCGGCTTGGGCATCCCGTTGCCCATCGGGTACGCGGTGTCCACGATCATGGTGATTCCTCTGGTCATCTACGGCATGAAAGCCCTTGCCAAGCTCCAGGTCTGGACCACCCCGCTGTGGCTGGTGCTGATGGTGCTCCCGTTCGTATATCTGGTGATCAGCAATCCTGATTCGGTCGGGGAGTTCCTCGCCTACGGCGGTCAGGACGGTGCCGACGGTAAGGGCGTCAACATCGGATCGGTGATGCTCGCGGCGGGCGTGTGTCTGTCGTTGATCGCGCAGATCGCCGAGCAGATCGACTACCTGCGGTTCATGCCGCCCAAGACTCCCGAGAACTCCCGACGCTGGTGGACTGCAGTGCTTCTCGCGGGACCGGGCTGGGTCATCTTCGGTGCACTCAAGCAGGTCGTCGGTCTCTTCCTTGCCGTGTACCTGATCGCCAACGTCGTCGACGGTTCGACCATCGCCAACGAGCCTGTGCACCAGTTCCTGGAAATCTACGAGAACTTCATGCCGGGCTGGCTCGCGATGACCCTCGCGGTGATCCTGGTCGTCATCAGCCAGATCAAGATCAACGTCACCAACGCATACTCCGGGTCGCTGGCGTGGACCAACTCCTACACCCGCCTCACCAAGACGTATCCCGGACGCATGGTGTTCGTGCTGTTCAACCTTGCCATCGCACTTATCCTGATGGAAGCCAACATGTTCGACTTCCTCAACAGCATCCTCGGCTTCTACGCCAACTGCGGTATCGCGTGGATTGCCGTGGTGGCGTCGACATCGTATTCAACAAGTACATCCTGAAGCTCTCGCCCAAGGTGCCCGAGTTCCGACGCGGCATGCTCTACAACATCAATCCGGTCGGCTTCGGGTCGATGGCGGCGTCGGCGATCCTGTCGATCCTCGTCTTCTTCGGGGCATTCGGATCTGCGATCAAACCGTATTCGCCCATCGTGGCTCTCGTTCTCGCACTGGTTCTTCCGCCCATTCTGGCGGTGGCAACCAAGGCAGGTACTACCTGCGACGCACGGACGACGGTATCGATCTGCCGATGTTCGACGAGCACGGCAACCCGTCCGACGCGCTCGTGATGTGCCACGTCAGCGGCATGGAATTCGAGCGACCCGACATGATCGCGTCCAACGTGCCCGGGCCGAACGGAGAGAAGCAGTACATCAGTTCACTCTCGCTCAGCACCGACAAGACGGGGGAGCACATCCTGCCTCCGCAGTAAGTGCGGCTGCGCCGCAGTGGTGTGATTATGTGC
>NZ_BAOX01000312.1:0-5516 GCF_000813105.1 Rhodococcus sp. BS-15
TCGCCTGCTGCTTCGAGAAATTCACGCACGGTCGGTGCGGCCAGGGGTGACCGGCGCGGCGGGGGGCTCCGCCGTCGACGAGCGAGACCTGCTTGGGGCAGCGCCACGTCCAACTCGGTGCCGTCGAGCGGCAGTCGCTCCGAGCGCGAGGCGGACACGTGCACGTCCTCGGCAAGGCCGGTCTGCTGCAGTGCTTCGTCGACGGTCAGTGCGGTGGTCCAGATGTTCTCCGGCTTGCCATCGACGTTGAGCGTGATCTCGCGGGCGCGGCGCAGGACACGGTGTCGCCGTCGCTCAGGCCGGAATCGGCAGCGGGAACCACCAGATCCTTGTCCGACGGGGCATAACCGGCGTCGGCCAACGCACTGCTCACGTCGGTTTTCATCGTGCTCAGCGAGATCATGTCGCCGTCGACGTCGATGGTCACGGTCTTGTGACGGCTCACGGCCATCACACCGCCGGCGACGAGCGTCATCAACAGGGCCGCGATGACCAGGTAGAGAGTGGTCGAGCGGGCGGAGTTGAGGCGTCTGATAGTCGACAAGTTTCGTATTCCTGGCGGTTGCGAGCGTGACTTCGGCGTCGAAACGCCCGAGTTCGGTCACGGTACGGTAACGAATTAGTACCCACGCCGCAACCTCAGCAGCTAGAGGCCGTACAGCCTCTCCGCATTGGCAGTGGCGTGAGCCGCGAGCTCCGCCGGATCCTGCCCGCGAACCTCGGCCAACGCCCGCGCGGTGTACGGCAGGCAGTACGGCTCGTTCGGTGCACCTCGATACGGATGCGGCGTCAGGAACGGTGCGTCGGTCTCCACCAACACCGATTCGTCGGGCACCAGTACCGCGGCCTCCCGCAACGCGTGCGCATTCTTGAAACTGACGGTCCCGGAAAAGCTGAGAACGTAGCCGGCGTCGACGCAGGCCTTCGCGGTCTCGGGACCACCGGAGAAGCAGTGGAAGATCACCGTCTCGGGAGCACCTTCCGCCGTCAGAACGGCCAGCAGGTCCTCGTCGGCCTCACGATTGTGAATCATCAACGGCTTGCCCAGACGCTTCGCCAGATCGATGTGCCAGCGAAATCCGTCGTGTTGCTCGGCCACCGTGGCGCAACCGTCGAGCTTGCCGGGCCAGTAGTAGTCCAGCCCGGTCTCCCCCACGGCAACCACCCGCGGGTCGGACGCCAACCGCTCGATCTCGGCCTTGGCTGCGTCGTCGAGCACGTTCGCGCGGGTGGGATGAATGGCCACCGCGGCCCACACCCGCGGATCCCAGGACGCCGCGTCGACCGCGAAGCGCGCGGCCTCGAGATCGTCGGCGATCGTGACCACACGCGTGACACCGACGGACTCGGCCTTGTCCACGATCGCGGCCACACTCGTCGCGTCGGTCGCCCCACACGCGTCGAGGTGGGTGTGCGCATCGACGAGAGTGCCGACGGGCTCGGGCAACGGTGGTGCGGGACGGTCTCTGCTCACGCTGGTTAGAGTAGGCGCACCATGACTGCGCCAGCTGATGCCCCACGGCCACCGTTCTACGTCACCACGGCGATCGCGTACCCCAACGGCGCTCCGCACATCGGACACGCCTACGAGTACATCGCCACCGACACAATCGCGCGCTTCAAGCGCCTCGACGGCTACGACGTGCGATTCCTGACGGGCACCGACGAGCACGGCCTGAAGATGCAGCAGACCGCGCAGACCGAGGGCGTGGACGTACGCGAGCTCGCCGCGCGCAACTCCGATGCATTCCAGACCGCGCAGGACCTGCTGAAGATCTCGTACGAAGCTTCATCCGCACCACCGACGCCGATCACCACGCCGCCAGCCAGGAACTGTGGAAGCGGATGGAAGCGAACGGCGACATCTATCTCGACGCATTCTCCGGCTGGTACTCGGTCCGGGACGAGGCGTTCTACACCGAGGCCGAGACCACCCTCGCCGAGGACGGCTCGCGCGTCGCGACGGAGACCAACACTCCGGTCGAGTGGACCGAGGAACCGTCGTACTTCTTCAAGCTGTCGCAGTACCAGGACAAACTGCTCGAGTTGTACGACGCGTCGCCGGACTTCATTGCGCCCAACACCCGCCGCAACGAGATCGTGAACTTCGTCAAGGGTGGTCTGCGGGACCTGTCGATCTCCCGAACCACGTTCGACTGGGGCGTGCCGGTGCCCGGCGACCCTGCGCACGTGATGTACGTGTGGGTAGACGCGCTGACCAACTACCTCACCGGCGCCGGCTATCCCGACCTCGAGTCGGAGTCGTACCGCAAATTCTGGCCGGCCGATCTGCACATCATCGGCAAGGACATCACCCGCTTCCACACCGTCTACTGGCCGGCGTTCCTGATGTCCGCGGGCATCGAACTGCCCAAGCGAGTGTTCGTGCACGGGTTCCTGAACGTCAAGGGCGAGAAGATGTCCAAGTCTCTCGGCAACGTTCTCGACCCGCAGTCGTTGGTGGAGAACTACGGACTCGATCCGGTGCGCTTCTTCTTCCTCCGCGAGGTCTCGTTCGGTCAGGACGGCAGCTACAGCCACGAGGCCATCGTCGCCCGCGTCAACGCCGACCTGTCCAACGAACTCGGCAACCTCGCGCAGCGTTCGCTGACGATGGTCGCCAAGAATCTGGAAGGGAAGCTTCCGACGCCCGGCGACTTCACCGCCGAGGACGACGCGATGCTGGCTCGCGCGGATGCACTGCTCGAGATCTGCCGACGCGAATTCGAGGTTCAGGCACTGCATTCCGCGCTCGAAGCGATCTGGTCGGTGCTCGGTGAGACCAACCGCTACTTCTCGCAGCAGCAGCCGTGGGTACTGCGCAAGACCGACCCCGATCGCATGGCCACCGTGCTGTACGTGACGCTCGAGGTGCTGCGCATCGTGGGCATCCTGACGCAGCCCGTCATGCCCGATTCCGCGTCACGCATCCTGGACCTGCTCGGTGCCTCGAATCGCGAATTCACCGACGTAGCAACACGTTCGGTGCCCGGCACAGCCCTGCCGACCCCGACGCCGGTGTTCCCCAAGTACGAGTAGTGCCTTCGGCAGTCGTGTGGTTATGTTCCCCCTGCGGCACTCAACCGCACCACTGCCGCAGGCACTCACAAGGTCTTTTCGAGCTCCTCCAACGTGTTCTCGAGATGCGTCAACATGCGCTGCAGATGCGGCACACTGCGCCGGCATCCGATGAGACCGAAGTTCAGCGAGTCACCGTTGCTGGCGACAGTGATGTTGAGCGCCTGCCCGTCGGCCACGATCGACGCCGGGTAGATGCCGTCGAGTTTCGCGCCGTTCCAGTACAGATCCTCTTTGGATCCGGGCACGTTGGAGATGATGACGTTGAACGGCGGCGGGGTGTAGTCGACGAATCCCGGCACCGGGCCGAACAGCAACGGGGCCATGGTGACTGCGCCGACGGCCAGCGCTTCGAGGGTGTTGAGTTCGCTCATCATCTGCTTGCCCTTGACGGTCGAATCCTTGATTCGCTCCAGCCGCACAACGGGATCGGATTCGTCCGTGGCCAGGTTGCAGAGGATGGTCGTCACCGAGTTACCAGCGTCCCTGTCGTCTTCTTCCTTGCGGAGCGAGACCGGCACCATCGCGATCAGCGGCTCCTCCGGGAGTGCGTTCTGATCGATGAGGTACGCACGCAAGGCCCCGGCGCACATCGCGAGCACCATGTCGTTGAGCGTCGCATCCAGCGCAGTACCGACGGTACGGATGCGCTCGATCGACCAGCTCTCGGCAGCGAAGCGGCGCGCGCCGCCGATGGGCACGTTGAACATGGTGCGCGGTGCCTGCAACGGCAGCTGCGCCCCTTCTTTCTTCAACGCGCGCAACCCGATTCGCGCCGACGCAGGCGCGAAGTCGACCAGGTCCCCGACGATCTTGCGTCCCAACGAGAGCCCACTGCCCAGCTGGGCAAGCCGTCCCGGCTGCTCGACGGCGACCTGCTTCTTGCGCCGACCGAACAGCGACGGATCCCACGTTGCGACGCCGTTTCGATCGTCAGGATCGGTGGTGAGCGTTCGCTGCATCAGTTTCAGTGCGCTGACACCGTCGACCAACGAGTGATGCACCTTGGTGTACAACGCGATTCGGCCGTCCGCCAGACCCTCGATGATGTGCAGCTCCCACATCGGTCGGTAGCGGTCCAGCGGCGCGCTGTGGTTGAGCGAAAGGAACTGGAACAGCTCTCGAATCCGCCCCGGCTGAGGCAGTACCGTGCGCCGCACGTGGTACTCGAAGTCGACGTCCGAGTCGAAGGCCCAGGCCAGATTGCCCATGATCTGCACCGGACGCGAAGGCCGCTTGCGGAAGAGCTCGTGTACCTCCCCGGTGGTGAACTTGCGGTGCACTTCCTCGGCGAAGTCGTGCGGATCGCCGGGCGGTACGAACAACTCCAGACCGCCCACGTGCATCGGGTGCTCCCGTGACTCGGCGATCAGAAACATCGATTCGGTGATGGGCATGAGTGCCATGAGCTGTCCCTTTTCCATTTGTTTTCGGTCACGGTACGGCACCGAATGTGACTCAGAACACGACCTTACGTCGGGTCACGAAAAGCTACCCGCTATTGTCCGTTACCAGGGGTTCCAAATAGAGCGGGGTTCCGACGCACGGCGCACACGCGCCGCGCAACGACAACGGGGATGGAGGCGACGGCTATGAATCCGGCGCTCACCGTAGTGAAATCGACCGACCCGACAGCCACCGCACGCAGGCGCGATATCCGCGGCGCGAGCGTGCAGTCACAGATTCTGTCCAAATACCTGCAGTTCACGGTTCGACCGTTCCTGACCGTCTGGGCGCAGGCACCGTCGCTACCGTGGCCGATGGGTTTGGTCGACTACGCCGGGATGCTGGTCCCACAGATCAGCGGCACCACCCGCAGTCGCGTCATGCTGGCCGAGTGCGAGGCCGAATGGATCCGCGCCGAGGGAACCGGGTCCGATCGCGTGGTGCTCTACCTGCACGGCGGTGCCTTCGTCTGCTGCGGTCTGCGGACCCATCGCCGGATGACCTCACGGGTTTCGAAACACGTCGACGGCTCGGTGCTGTCGGTGAACTACCGCATGATGCCGCGCAATCCGATCAGCCATGCCGTCGAGGACGGCGTCGACGCGTACCGCTTCCTGCTCGATTCCGGATACAGACCGGAGCAGATCGTCCTGGGCGGCGACTCGGCGGGCGGATACCTCGCGTTCATGGTCACCCTGGCGCTGCGCACCGTCGGCCTGCCCGCGCCCGCAGGAATATTCACCATGTCGCCGTTGACCGACATGGACCCCACCCGCAAGCTCGATCACGAGAACGCGTCGAAGTGTTCGGTCTTTCCGTCCACCGCAGTTCCCGCACTGACGGCGCTGGTCG
The DNA here is from genome assembly GCF_000813105.1 of Rhodococcus sp. BS-15. Classification (NCBI taxonomy): domain Bacteria; kingdom Bacillati; phylum Actinomycetota; class Actinomycetes; order Mycobacteriales; family Nocardiaceae; genus Rhodococcus; species Rhodococcus sp. BS-15. Next base: position 5,377 of record NZ_BAOX01000312.1, read on the forward strand.
ATCGCGTCGACTCGCGCATCGTCGTCGACGGTGAACGGGGCCCGCGGGTCTCACCCGTCGACGGCGATCTGACAGACCTGCCTCCGGTCCTGATTCAGGTCGGTTCCACCGAAATGGTCTATCCCGACGCAGAACTCATG
>NZ_BAOX01000311.1:0-5548 GCF_000813105.1 Rhodococcus sp. BS-15
CCCGGCGGAAGTGGGTTGATCGCGGACCGCCGATGCCACCGCCGCGGCCAGCGCAAGATCGGCCGACGGTTCGCTGGTGCGCATCCCGCCGACCGTCGCCGCGTAGACCTCCGCCTTGGACACTTTGACCCCGCAGCGGCGTTCCAGCACGGCCAGGATCATCGCAACGCGGGCGTGATCGAGCCCGCTCACCGCCCGCCGAGGCGACGGCATCGCGGTGTCGACGATCAACGCTTGCAGCTCCGCCAACAACGGCCGTTTGCCGTCCATCGTGACGGTCACGGCAGTTCCGGGCACGGCGTCGCCCCGATGATGCAGGAACAGCCCCGACGGATCACTGATGCCGACGATCCCGGTTTCGCGCAGCTCGAAACAGCCGACCTCGTCGGATGCGCCGAATCGGTTCTTGACGCCGCGAATCATCCGCAGGGTGGAGTGCTTGTCACCCTCGAAGTTGAGCACCACGTCGACGAGATGCTCGAGCGACCGCGGACCTGCCACCGCACCTTCCTTGGTGACGTGTCCGACGAGCAGCACCGCAACGCCGGTCGTCTTGGCCAGCGTGGTCAGCGCACTCGTGATGGCGCGGACCTGGGTGACGCCGCCGATGACGCCGTCGACGTCTGCGGCGAGCATCGTCTGCACGGAATCGACGATCAGCAGGCTGGGCTTGACCTGCTCCACGTGACCGAAGACGGTGGCGAGGTCGGACTCGGCGGCGAGGAAGACGCGCTCGTGTACCGCGCCGGTTCGATCGGCCCGCAACCTCACCTGACCCGCCGACTCCTCGCCGGTGACGTAGAGCGCGCGGCGATCGGGTGCCGAGCGGGCCCACCGATGCACCACCTCGAGCAACAGCGTCGACTTGCCGACTCCGGGCTCGCCGGCGAGGAGCACGACCGAACCGGGGACGAGACCGCCACCCAGAACGCGATCGAACTCGTCGATCCCGGTGGTGTTGGCCTGCGAGGTGGCACTGCTGATGGTCGTCAGAGCCGCGGCGGGCGTGGTGGGAATCATGGCCCCGCCGCCCGAACGCAGGGCCGATGCACCTGCGCGTGTCGCGAGCGGAGCGGCTGTGGCCTGGACCTCGTCCATCGAGCCCCAGTCACCGCATTCGGGGCAACGACCGACCCACTTCGAGACCGAGTGACGGCACGCAGAGCAGCGGTAGCTCGACTTCAGTTTGACCACGCCGAGAGCCTAACGATCGGCGCCGACAGGGTCGGGGCGGCGGCTATTCGCCTTCGCTGTGCTCGGTTACCGCGGACTCGTCGCGCTCGAGCTCGTGACCGGCATCGACCGGAACGTTGACGACGACCTCGCCCGCGTTCGCGAACTCGAACGTGACCGGCAGCGTCAGGCCCGGTCGAACGTTCTCGGAGATGTCGGCCATCTCCACCTTGATCAGCTGGATCGGCAGCAGCGGATCGTCGAGCTGAACATCCGCGGGCGAACCTGCGCCGAGCGCGGTCAGCGGAGCGATCTCGTTGCTGCCTGCTTCCGCCTCGTCGACGATGGTGACCTGAGCCTCGGGGGAGGAGATGTCGGTCAGCTCGTCGGCCACGGTCGGGTTGGAATTGATGGCCGTGAAGCCGAGCTCGACGGTGCCGCCGGGCTCGATGCTGTATTCCTCGGAGGTGGGGTAAACGACGTGCACGTTGCGCAGCTGGATGTCTCCGACGTCGACGGAGTTGCCGTTGACCGCGGCGACCTGAGTTGCAGTCTGGGAGATCTGACCTGCGCCGCACGCGGTGAGGGCCAACGCGCCACCGGCGAGAAGAGCGAGGGCGGCGGCCGTCCTGCGATGGCGGCCAAGCGGTGTCGCAGCGTCTATTGCAGTCACTTCGGTCGTCCTCCATGTGGTGCCGGGCCGGCTCGGTCCATCTCGTCCACTAGGCAGAGTAGTAGTTCTCGTCCACCGGCCGCTCGTGGGGTCGGCCAGCGGCCCGATGACGCCAGGTGAGGGTGCCTGTCAGGAGTGGGAACCGCGGAACGACCCGCGTGAAAATGTGGCCCCGGATACACGTCGATCCGTCTGTGTCAACCCCTGATTCGGCACCGCTATGCCCCTGACCTGCACCGTTGATATGAGCCGTGGTATTCTGGGTAAATCGAAAGGGGCACTTGTCACATGATTTTCAAGGTCGGAGACACCGTCGTTTACCCCCATCACGGAGCGGCGCTGATCGAAGCGATAGAGACACGCACCATCAAGGGTGAACCGAGAGAGTATCTGGTTCTCAAGGTCGCGCAAGGCGACCTCACCGTTCGAGTTCCCGCGGACAATGCAGAATACGTAGGCGTTCGCGACGTCGTCGGGCAAGAAGGTCTCGACAAAGTCTTTCAGGTGCTCCGCGCGCCGCACACCGAAGAGCCCACCAACTGGTCGCGCCGGTACAAGGCCAACCTGGAGAAGCTCGCTTCCGGTGACGTGAACAAGGTTGCCGAGGTCGTCCGCGATCTCTGGCGACGCGAGCAGGATCGCGGACTGTCGGCAGGCGAGAAGCGCATGCTCGCCAAGGCACGTCAGATTCTGGTCGGCGAGCTCGCACTCGCCGAAGGAACCGATCAGGCCAAGGCCGACACCATGCTCGACGAAGTTCTCGCTACCGCTTCTTAGAGTGAACAGCTACTCGGAGTGAACGGTACTGCCGGCGACGTGGTCGCCTGGTACCCGCAGCAGGCAAAGGCCTTCGGCTCGGATACGACGAGCCGAAGGCATTCGTCTGTCTGGGTACCGACTCTCTTCTGACACGGTCCGTCGACGGTCTCCGGGCCTCGGGTGCCGTCGATCGCATCGTCGTCATCGTGCCGGCCGAGCTGCTCGACGCGGCCCGCCGTCATGTCGGTGACGACGTCACCGTCGTGGCCGGAGGGCTCGAGCGGACCGATTCGGTACGCGCCGGTCTCGCCGCTGTCGGCGACGCAGCCGTCGTGCTCGTCCACGATGCAGCCCGGGCACTCACCCCACCGACGCTGATCGCCCGCGTCGTGGCCGAGGTACGAGCCGGACGCTCCGCCGTCATTCCGGTTCTCCCGGTCGTCGACACCATCAAGGAAGTCGACATCATGGGCGCAGTGGTCGGTACCCCGGACCGCGCGAGTCTGCGCTCGGTGCAGACCCCGCAGGCTTCGACGCCGACGTCCTGCGCCGCGCGTACGACGCAACATCCGACATCTCCACCGACGACGCGGGCCTCGTCGAGCGCATCGGCGAGACGGTGCACTCCATCGTCGGCGATGCACTCGCGTTCAAGATCACCACTCCACACGACCTGCTACTGGCAAAGGCGCTGCTGTGAACAGTCGAGACGAGCTGTGAGAGTCGGCATAGGCACCGACGTCCATCCCATTGCGCCCGGTCGGCCCTGTTGGCTGGCCGGCTTGCTGTTCGAGGACGCAGACGGACTCGACGGGCATTCCGACGGCGACGTGGCCTCGCACGCCCTGTGCGACGCGCTGCTGTCCGCGGCCGGACTGGGCGATCTCGGATCGGTGTTCGGGACCGGTCGTCCGGAATGGGACGGGGTCAGCGGAGCCGCCATGTTGAAAGAGGTCAAGCGGCTGCTCGACGCGGACGGATTTGCGATCGGGAACGCTGCGGTGCAGATCATCGGCAATCGGCCCAAGATCGGACCGCGCCGCGTCGAGGCCCAGGAAGTTCTTTCGCGGGTGCTCGGTGCGCCGGTATCGGTGTCCGCGACCACCACCGACGGGCTCGGGCTGACCGGTCGCGGTGAAGGAATCGCGGCCATCGCGACCGCACTTGTCATGACGAGGTAAAACCACCGGTAGCATTGCTGGTCGTGACCCTTCACCTACACGACACCGAGACGAGGGCCCTGCGGGAATTCACCCCCTTGGTCCCTGGCCATGCATCGGTGTACCTGTGTGGGGCAACGGTGCAGGGCGAACCTCATATCGGCCACGTGCGCAGCGGCGTCGCGTTCGACGTACTGCGCCGCTGGTTGCTGGCGCACGATTACGACGTCGCATTCGTTCGCAACGTGACCGACATCGACGACAAGATTCTCAACAAGGCGCGTGACGCGGGCCGTCCGTGGTGGGAGTGGGCTGCAACCTACGAGCGATCCTTCACCTGGGCCTACGACCGGCTCGGGGTGCTCCCGCCGTCCGCCGAGCCGCGTGCGACCGGGCACATCACCCAGATGGTCCGGATGATCGAGCGTCTGATCGAACGCGGCCACGCCTACGCCGACGATTGCGGCGACGTCTACTTCGACGTGCAGAGCTTCCCGAGCTACGGCGCACTGTCCGGGCACAAGCTCGACGACGTGCACCAGGGCGAGAGCGTCGCCGAGGGCAAGCGTGACCCGCGCGACTTCACACTGTGGAAGGGCGCGAAGCCCGACGAGCCGTCGTGGCCGACACCGTGGGGCCCCGGCCGTCCGGGCTGGCATCTCGAGTGCTCGGCGATGGCGGAGAACTACCTCGGTTCGGATTTCGACATCCACTGCGGCGGGCTGGATCTGGTGTTCCCGCATCACGAGAACGAGCGCGCGCAGTCCATGGCGGCCGGAGACGGCTTCTCGCGGTACTGGCTGCACAACGGGTGGGTGACGATGGGCGGCGAGAAGATGTCGAAGTCCCTCGGCAACGTGCTCTCGGTGCCGAACGTGCTGAAAAAGGTTCGGCCGCAAGAGCTTCGGTATTACCTCGGTGGAGCGCACTACCGCTCGATGCTGGAGTACTCCGAGACCGCACTCGAGACCGCGGCCGTGACGTACCGGGGCATCGAAGGGTTCGTCAAACGAGCCGTCGAACGCGCCGGTGACGTGCCGATGGGCAAGTGGACGGCCGGATTCGCCGAGGCTCTCGACGACGACCTCGCAGTTCCCAAGGCGCTGGCCGAAATTCACGCCACCGTCACCCTGGGCAACACCGCACTCGAATCCGGTGACCTACCAGCAGCGGTGGAGTACGCAGGCAGTGTGCGCGCGATGCTCGACATCCTCGGTGTCGACCCGCTCGATCCGCACTGGAGCAAAGACAGTGGATCCGACGCAGCAGCTCTCGGCGCCCTCGGCGTCCTGGTCCAGGCCGAGCTGGAGCGTCGAGCAACGGCGAAGGCGACCAAGGACTGGGCCGCCGCCGACGACATACGCGATCGACTTGCGAAGGCCGGAGTCGACGTGACAGATACACCCAACGGGCCCGAATGGTCGCTGGGTACGAGTAAGACCGACGAAGCAGGTTTGTGATGGCAGGCAATTCGAGTAGGCGCGGCGCAATCCGCAAGGACGGCACCAAGAAGGGACAGGTCGCCGGATCCGGTGGCAAGCGTCGGAAGGGTCTCGAGGGCCGTGGCGCGACGCTCCCGCCTCCGAGCGCACCAAGCATCCCGCCGCGCGTCGGGCCAAGCTCGCCGAGAAGTCCGCAACGAACCGCGGCGGCAACACCGGTGGCCGCGCGGGTGGACGACCGGCCGGACGCAAGGCCGAAGACGGTCCCGAGGTGGTACTCGGTCGCAACCCGGTGGTCGAGTGCCTGCGTGCAGGAGTGCCCGCCACCGCACTGTGGGTTA
>NZ_BAOX01000310.1:0-5550 GCF_000813105.1 Rhodococcus sp. BS-15
GAATTGCTGCCCAACGGGGCCTAGTCCGCGCGCACCTGGCAAACGCGCGCGCATTTGCGACGGGCGCTGGGGGGGCGGGGACGAAGGGACGGACAGGGGATGGGCTGGGACGGGACGGAGGGGGTGGGACTGCGGCGATCCTCGCGGCCCACGGTCCGCAGGCACACTGGAAGTGCACGCGCGGGGTGTGCGGTTTCCCGAGCGAGAAGACAACGAGGCCGAGCATGACAGTGCGTGAGAAGTTCGAGGCCTACGTCCGCCGTATCGAGAGGCGCACGCGCCCGGTCGATCCCCGCACCCGAGCGGCCCTGACGGAGAGGTGGGCGGCGTTACCACCCGCGGCCCGAACGCCGGCACAGACGCTGGGGCGACACGCGGTGGGCTGCGAGGGCACCCACGGAGTGTTTCCGAAGTGCAACCTCACCTGCAGCCCCTGCTACCACAGCGCGGATGCGAACAAGGTGCGCATCGACGGTGAGCACACACTGCGAGAAGTCGCCGCGCAATTCGAGCTGCTCGCCGAACGACGCGGCCCGCGGGCGCACGCGCAGTTGATCGGCGGAGAAGTCAGTTTGCTCGATTCCGACGACCACGCCGCGGCGCTGGCGATCATGCGTGAGCACGGCCGCGAACCGATGTCGTTCACCCATGGCGACTTCGACTACGACTACCTGCAGGCCGTCGTTCTCGACGGTGACGGCCAGACACGATTTTCGCGAGTGTCCTTCGCCGCGCACTTCGACAAGCTGATGCGCGGACGGAGCGGAATCCCTCGGCCGCGAACGGAAGCCGAACTCACTCCTTATCGTCGACGGTTCGCGGAGATGTTCACTCGATTGAAGAGCGAGCACGGAGTGGCGTCGTATCTGGCGCACAACATGACCGTCACGCCGCACAACATCGACGAGGTCGCCGCAGTGACGGGCGAGGTGGTCGGCATGGGCGGCTATTCGATGGTCTCCTTCCAGCCCGCGGCTTTCGTCGGAGACGAGCGGCGCTGGAGCGGGGACTACCGGGAGATCGACATCGATATCGTCTGGGAGCAGATCGAACTCGGCATGGGACAGGCAATTTCGTACCAGTCGATCCAGTTCGGCGATCCGCGTTGCAACAGAACAGCGTTGGGCTTCATGGTCGGCTCGACGTGGCATCCGTTCCTCGATGTCACACGCCCGGCAGAGGAACGTGCTCGCGACGAGTTCTTCACCCATCTGGGCGGAGTAAACTTCGGCGGTTCCGATCCGCTGACGCTAATTCTGAAACTCCTCCGGGTACTGGCCGGTCATCCGTTGGGGATCGTCGTGGCGGGGCGGTGGTTCGCGAGCGTCCTGCGACGATGTGGCCCCCGAAACGCAGTTCTGGCATTCGTTCGCAGAGACCTTCGCCCGATGAACTTCGTCGTTCATCGCTTCATGGATGCCGAAAATGTAGCTCCCGCATGGAAACTGATGCAATCCGGTCAGGTCGCCGCCGATCCCGTGCTGCTGGAAACGCAGGAGCGACTTGCGGCCTGCACCTATTCGATGGCGCACCCCGAGACCGGTGAACTCGTTCCCGCGTGCGTCCAGCATTCGGTTCTCGACCCGGGTGAGAATCAGGAACTGCGAAAGCTGCTGCCGTTGCTCGTGACGAAACCGGAAACGACCGGTTGCTGTAGCTGACGCTCGGGTGGTGTCGAGCCATGCGACACCACCCGAGCGAAACCTCCGGCTATCCGCCGCTGGTGTTGAGCTCGCCGTTGACGCCTGCAGGGAAGAATCCACCGGACGTGACCGGAGCCGGGTTCAGATACACAATATTGAGTACCTGGCCCGGTGAGCGGGAATACGCGATTCCGTTGGCGTCCAACGGAACCAGGTTGGCGGCACCGTCGAGAGTGATTCCCTGATCCAGATCGTCCGGCCCATCCAGCTGTCTCTGGCGTCGGAGATGGCGTTCGCGGGCGTTTCGAGACCCAGAGAGAACAGGCTCGTCCGGATGATGCCCGCGTGGTACGCCTCGGCCGCCAGAATGCCTGCAGCGGCTTCGAGATACGTCTTGTTCGACACCAGCGGTGCCGCGCCCTTGTATGCGGTGACGCCGACGTCCTCGAAGATGAACGCGCCGAGCAAGAAATTCTGCTCGTTCGCGTACACGTCGAAGGTCTCGCCTGCGCCGATCAGTCCTGCTGCCATGGCGGCGGCAGTGAAGCTCGCGTCGAGGTCGATCGCAGGCCGGGCCACTGCCGCGTTTCCAAGCGCTCCGCGCAGGAACGCCACGTGATTGAGCTCGTCGAAGGCGATTTCCTCGGCATATGCCTTGATCAACTTGCTCTCGAATGTCACCTGCCGACCTCCGGTGACGGGGCCGGGAGTTCCGGTACCGCCCACGAGGGTGTCCGGCAGACCCTTTCCGGTCACCGCCCGCTGGTAGAACTCGGCTTCCAGGTACTCGAGGTTGAGTGCGAAGTTCAGAATCGCGGCATCGGATGGGCCTTGGCCAGGCATTCCGGGGATGAGCGGCCCATCCGAGGAGCCGAAGGGGAAGGCAGATGCGACGCCTGAGCCCACAGTCATTGCCGCGCCTGCACCCAAGCCGGTGAGACCTGCTGCCCGCATGAAGCGTCGGCGATCCAGACCGTTTTCCGAGCTACTGCTGATGGCCTTGGTGATGAATTTCTTGTCGAACATATGCGACTGGGCCTCTCGTCCGGGTGAAGTGCATGATGCCGACGCCCCCGCGGACCAGGCAACTGTAGCCCCTGGAAAGACTATGTGTACTTTTCCTCAGGAAATTTCTATAGGTGCTGCTAGAAGGCCTATGCGTTGTCCAGTGACGCCTCTGGCGGTCAGCTGGGTCGCCCTGTCAGGAGTGGGCGGGTGAGTCCTGGCTGAAAGTGTTCTGCCAACGGCCATCTTTTCGTAGCCAGAGCGAGCTGATGAACATCGACTCGCCCACGCTGCGTTGAGGCCGTTGGTAATCGGCGCGATAGCAGAGCATCGCCGCATCCCCAGATACTTCGATCAGTTTCGCTTCCGTGATCGAGTAGGACGCCATGCTGGGCCCGTCGGCCAGTTGGGCAACGTGGTCCGCTCTACTGGCGAAACCGGTGGGATACACCCCGACGAAGTCGGCAGAGAGTAGTTCGAGATCGGCGTCTGCGTCGCCGTTGGTCAGCGCATCCCAGACGCGGGATTCGAGATCGATGTAAAACTGGATTCCGAGATCGTGCATAGGGTCAGTATCGCAGCGTCCACGGCGATCGCATTCATCGGAAGTGGCATCTTCTCGCGAATGCTCATGCCGGATAACGCATTTTTCCTCGTCGGACCTCGGTGAGACCATCGCAGCGGGCTCGAACAGGTGTGGGCGGTGTTCCTGCGACTGGTTGGTCGTTGGATCTTTCTGTCAAGGTAGGAGCCGAGAATCTGCTAACGCCTTGTAGTTCGAGAATCGCATTCGGTCGCTCACTCGACCGTCAGGCTTCAACAGCAATTCTCGCATTACGTGGAATTTTCAACCCCACCGAATCCCCGATCCGCACCGTAGATCCCGCCGCCAACTCCACTTTCACGGTCACCGAACCCACGGTCACGTCAGCGATGCTGCGAAATCCGGTAGGCCGCAATCCCGAGACAACTCCACGAATCCCGTTGTCATCCATGCTGATCAGCTCATGTCGTAACAGCAGCACAGCAGGCCCGGCCGGCAGAGAAACTCTTTCGACCTCCAACTCCCCGAGCTCGGAGCGATGCACCCCAACTCCATCCCACTGACCTTCGATTTCGTTGATTCCGCCCATCAGTCGCGAGACTGCAACGTGCTCGGACGCGTGTAAGCCGTTGCGATATCGGAGTGATGCTCCAATCGTCCGTCGATGAGCACTGCCACGGAATCGGCCAGCACGGCCGCTTCCTGCTGATCGTGGGTGACGAGCAGCAGAGTCTGATCCAACGACGAGCGCAGTTCGCGAACCAGGTCGTGCATCTCGGTGCGCAATACCGGGTCGAGCGCACTGAACGGCTCGTCCAACAACAACAATCGCGGTGAGCCGGCGAGCGAGCGTGCTAACGCCACCCGCTGAGCTTGCCCGCCCGACACCTCTGACACGGCCCGGTCGCTCATATCGCCCAGATGAACCAGGTCGAGATATTCGCGGGCCCGCTCGCGCGAACGCTTGCGACTGTCACCGGCAGCGCGGTAGGCGAAGCCGATGTTGTCCAGTACCGACATGTGTGGGAACAACATCGGACGTTGAAACACCATCCCCACCCCGCGGTTCTCGGCCTCAACGCCGTTCACCTCGCGACCGTCGATGCGCACCGTGCCGGCAGTGGGCGAATCCAACCCCGCGATGAGCCGTAGCGCTGTGCTCTTGCCCGAGCCCGACGGCCCGAGAATTGCCGTACACGAACCCGGCGGCACGGTGAGATCCAACGAATCCAGAGCCGCAACCGATTGACCGGCATGGACTTTCGTGAGTCCGTGAACGGACAGTTCGACGCTCATCGTGCACTCCTACGACGCAACCGGGCGAGCATGAGCACCAGCAACAAAGGCGGCACCACGGCAGCGACCGACAGTGCAGCCACCACCGAATCGTTGCCGGTGCCTGCAGCGAACGAGGCGACGAGAATGGGCACGGTGACCAGTCTGCCTCCGCCGATCAACAAGGTGATCACGTAGTCGCTCCACGCCACGAGGAACGCGAGCAACGCCGCCCCTGCCAACGCCGGAGCTAGCAGCGGAATGCGAATCCGCCGCAGCACCATGGCACTCGACGCACCGAGCGTGCGCGCCTCCTCCTCGTAGCCGATGTCGTACGCGCCGAACGCCACTCGCATCAGATACGTCGTGTACGGAATGGCCGCAACGGTCAGCAGTGCGACTACCGCCACCGTGCTCGGAATACGCGAGCGCAGCACCAGGACATCGAGTCCCAACGCCACGGCGAACGGGGGCAGGGCCAGTGGTGCGAAGAGAACGCCGGCCACCAAAGCGGGGAAACGCACAGTACCGTTCACCAGGGCTCGAGCGGCTAACGCGCCCAATGGTGTTGCGATGGCGGCGACGGCCAAAGCGAGCAGGGTCGACCGCACGAACGCATCGACGCCACCGGCGTAGAGAGCACTGCGAACGCCGTCGAATCCCCAGTCCTGCGGAAGCGAACTGGGAAACGACCATCGATTGCTGATGGCCCACAAGACAACCGGAATCAGCGGCAGCAGGAACCACACGACCAACACGGCCCGACCGATTGCTGGAAAGACCCGCGTCACTTCCACCTTGTTCATTTCCACGCTGCCGATCTGCGCAGAAAGTGCAGGGCCACCGCGGCCACGACGACGGTCACCACGGTAGCTATCGTCGCGGCCGCAGCGGCCTGCGGACGCGTCTCGAGGTCGATCGAGCTGAACAAGCGGATTGCCGTGACCGACAACGGCTCCGGAAACGGACGGCCCAGAATTCGTGCCACCTCGTAGGATCCGACGGTGTACGCGAAGGCGATGGCCGCCGAGGCGATCAGCGCAGGCCGAGCCAGCGGCAGGGTGACCAGCCGCAGCCGCGCCA
>NZ_BAOX01000309.1:0-5593 GCF_000813105.1 Rhodococcus sp. BS-15
GCAGCACCAGCGTCAACAGGATGGTGCCCTGAGTGAGGGGGAGCGAACCACGCTGCGTCGTGCCGGTCAGGCGGATGGACAGTGTGTCCATGAACTTGAGCACGTTGTCGTAGATGCGGTCTGCGTTGCCGAGCGGGGGATGCTCGAACTTGAGCCGGTTGACCACGCGATGGGCGATGAACAGCCCGACACCGCCGGTGACGACGACGACGGTCAGCGCCAGTGGAAGGTTGAAACCGTGCCACAGGGCCAGGTGGTAGGGCTCCTGGCCGTAGGACGGGAGGGTGCGGGCGTAGGGACTGACGATGCCGTCGACGACAGAGGATCCGAACCCGGCGATCACACCCAGAACGGCGAGGAATGCAGGCGCGGCCAGGAACAACGCGGACGGGGCATGCATCGCCCTGACCGATGGACTCGGACGCTTGAGCTGCTTGCGCGCGAACGCGCCCCACACGAATCGGATGCTGTAGGTGACCGTGAGGATCGAGCCGATCACCAGCCCCGCGACGACGACCGCCGCGACCGTGGGATCGAGCGTCGGAGTGCTGATCACGGCCGACAACGCCGTCTCCTTGCCGACGAACCCGAGCATCGGCGGTAGTCCGGCCATACTGGCCGCGGCCAGCGCCGCGATCGCGGCTAGCCACGGAGCCTTCTTGCCCAGGTGGGCGAGCTTGCGGATGTCTCGGGTGCCGGTGGTGTGGTCGACGATGCCGACGACCATGAACAGTGCCGCTTTGAACATCGCATGCGCGATCACCATCGTCAGGCCGGCGAGCATCGCCTTCTCCGAGCCGATGCCGACCAGCACCATGAGGAAGCCGAGCTGGCTGACGGTGCCGAACGCGAGGATGAGTTTGAGGTCGAATGCGCGCAGCGCTCGCCAGCCGGCCAGGATCATCGACAGCAGTCCCAGGCTGATCACGGTGGCACGCCACGGGCCGGAATCGGCGAACCCCGGTGCCAGGCGCGCCACCAGGTAGATGCCGGCCTTCACCATCGCTGCGGCGTGAAGGTAGCCGCTGACCGGCGTCGGGGCAGCCATGGCTCCGGGGAGCCAGAAGTGCAGTGGCACGATGGCCGACTTGCTCAGTGCGCCGATGAGGACCAGCACGATCGCGACGCCGGGCAACCAGCCGCCGGGTGCGTTCGCGACCAGCTCGGAGAGGTTGTAGGTGCCGGATACCTGGCCGAGGATGATGATGCCGACCAGCATTGCCAGGCCGCCGGCGGTGGTGACGAGCAGTGCCTGGGTGGCGGCACGCCTGCTGGAGGCACGCTCGGCGTAGTGGCCGACGAGCAGGAACGACAGGACCGTAGTGATCTCCCAGAAGATGTACAGCACGAGCATGTTGTCGCTGGTGATGAGGCCGAACATCGCACCGGAGAACGCGACCATCTCGGCGGCGAACAGGCCCAGTCGAGGTTCGTCGTTCTCGAAGTAGCGCGCGCAGTACAGGAGGATCAGTGCGCCGATGCCGAGGACCAGCAACGACATGATGGCGGCCAAGGAGTCGAACCGCATGTCGATGTTCATCGACAGGCCGGGGACCCATTCGATCTTCAGTTTCTGGTCGGTTCCCCAGTTGCCGAACACCCAGACCAGGCTGAGCAGGGGGACGAGCGCGAGGGGGAAGAAGGCAGTGCGACCCCACCACCGGACGAACAGCGGCGCGAGCAGCGCGGCGGCGGCGTGCGCAAGAAGAATGGCGAGCAAAGATCACTCCGTCGTCTCGGTCGCCACCGGCGGTGAAGCCGAGGCGGTGGTCGTAGGGCGGCGATGAGTAGGGTGTGCGAAGTCCGTGTGAGAGTCGATTTGAAGCTTTGAGAAATAACGATCCGGTAGCCGAACGGCAGCCGTGAGTTGTTGTTGTCCACTTTACTTTGCGTGGTCGAGCGCGTGCCATGCGGTACAGAACGGCAGGAGTGGAGCCTGCGGAACGACCCGGGTGGGTAGGAGTGGAGCCTGCGGAACGACCCGGGTGGGCAGGAGTGGCTCGAGCCGAGGGGAAGTGCCGTGACCGTGTCGAGGCTCATTCGGACCGCCGGTCTGGCGTACGTCCGAGATCGTCGAATGATCCAGACGCGGTCGGTCGGCAAGTCTGCGTTCTACATGGCGGGCGGCAAGATCGACCCGGGCGAGACACCCGAGCAGGCGCTGCACCGGGAGATCAGGGAAGAGCTCGACGCGAAAGTAACGGACGCGCGGCTCCTCGGAGTGTTCGAGTGCCAGGCATGGGGGCACCCGCCAGGTACCCCGCTCGAGATCACCTGCTTCATCGCCGATCTGGCGAACGAGCCGACGCCGACCAGCGAAATTGCAGAGATCAGGTACTTCACTCGCGACGAGTACGCCGCCATGCCCGATGTCGCTCCCGGCTCCCTGATGGTGTTCGACCGAATGCAAGCACTCGATTTGATCGACTGAAGCGGGTACGTTGGGGACTGAGAGAACGTACGTTCTCCACAGCCACCGCGAAGGAGCCTTCATGTCGACCCTGTCCCAGAAAGCCACCACCCTGCTCGAGCTGCACCAGCCGGGTAACCCCGTTGTGTTGCCGACCGTATGGGACGCCTGGTCTGCCAACCTGGCCGTGTCCGCAGGATTCACCGCCCTGACCGTCGGCAGCCACCCCGTCTCGGACTCCATCGGCAAGCCCGACAACGAGGGCATCACCTTCGACGAGCTCCTCGCCCGCATCACCCAGATCTCCGGAGCTGTCGACGTGCCGCTGTCGGTCGACATCGAAGCCGGCTACGGCGAAGATCCCAAGCGACTGATCGACGGCCTGATCTCCGCCGGAGCCGTCGGCCTCAACATCGAGGACACCGTGCACAGCGAAGGTGGCCGCCTCCGCGAAGCGCAGGAACACGCCGACTTCGTCGGAGCACTGCGTGCAGCATCCGACGCCACCGACGTCCACGTGGTCATCAACGCCCGCACCGACCTGTTCGTCAAGGCGATCGGTGACGAGAGCGACCGCGTCGAGCGCGCCATCGCACGCCTGAAGCTGTGCGCCGAGGCCGGAGCCGACTCGCTCTACCCCGTCGCTTCCACAACGACGCCGACTACAAGCGCCTCGCCCAGGAACTCCCACTGCCCATCAACGCCATCGCCAACCCGGCCGAGGGCGACCTGTCGCACTTCGCCTCCCTCGGCGTCGGACGCATCAGCTTCGGTCCGATCTTCCAAATGGAGTTGGCCAAGCGGGCAGAAGAGATCCTCGGCCGCTGGAAGTGAGAGCGGCTTCGCCGCAGGTGAGCAGAACTTCGTAGCCTGCTACGAGTTTCCGCTCACGACCCGTAGGCCCGCAGATGCGCCACCTGCTCGGGATCGAGTGACGGCTTCACCGTCGCCCGAGCGGCGGCGACATCGGCGGCGGTGACGTCGGCTGCATCCATCGACCGACGCATCGCCGTCAACGCGGCCTCACGCAGCAACGCCGCGCAGTCGGCGGCGGAGTAGCCGTCGAGATCGCGCGCCAGCGACTCCAGATCCACGTCCTCGGCGAGCGGGATGGATTTGCCCGACGCTTCAGGATGTCCACGCGGGCATCGGAATCCGGCGGCGGCACGAACACCAGGCGCTCGAGGCGGCCGGGGCGCAACAGCGCGGGATCGATCAGATCGGGTCGGTTGGTTGCCCCGAGTACGACGACGTCGCGCAACGGTTCGACGCCGTCGAGTTCGGTCAGCAGCGCCGCGACGACCCGATCGCCGACGCCGGAGTCCGAACTCTGCCCGCGTCGGGGCACGAGCGCATCCACTTCGTCGAGGAAGATCAGCGAGGGAGCGGAATCGCGGGCGCGCTGAAAGAGTTCTCGGACAGCCTTTTCCGAGGAGCCGACCCACTTGTCCATCAATTCCGCGCCCTTGACCGAGTGCACGCTGAGCTGCCCGGAACTGGCCAGTGCCCGTACGAGGAACGTCTTTCCGCAGCCGGGTGGACCGTAGAGCAGGACTCCTCGCGGTGGCTCGATTCCCAAGCGCGCAAACGAATCCGGGTGACGCAACGGCCACAGCACCGCCTCGGTGAGCGCCTGTTTGGTCTCCACCATGTCGCCGACGTCATCGAGCGTGAGACTGCCGATGGCCAGTTCTTCGCTTCCCGAACGCGACAGTGGGCGGATCACCTGGAGAGCGCCCACCAGATCGTCCTGCGTCAACGAGGCCGCGGCCGAATCGTTCGATGCGCGAGCCGCCGCCCGCAGTGCCGCCTCCCGCGTCAGTGCGGCCAGATCCGCGACCACGAAACCCGGTGTCCGTGCGGCTATCTCAGCGAGATCGACGTCGCCCTGCGGAACCTTGCGCAGCAGATGCTCCAGCAATCCCTTGCGGCCTGCCGCGTCGGGCAGGGTGAGGGTGAGCTCACGATCGCACAGGTCCTGACCGCGCACTCTGGGATCGGTTGCCTCCGGATGAGCTGTCGTCGCGATCAGGGCCAGACCGGGAGTGTCGACGGCCCGGCGCAAGACATCGAGGACGAACGTGGACGCCGGTTCGGGGACGGAGGGCAGCAACGCGTCGACATCGGTGATCAGCAGAACCCCGGAGCCGGCGAGTTCGTCCACGGCCGCGGTGACCCGGTCTACCCGAGCCGATGCCTCGAGCGCACCGATCGACGGTCCGTCCAGCACGACGCATGCGCGTTCGCCGATGACCGCGCGCGCCAACGTCGCCTTGCCCACCCCGCCGGGTCCGGTGATCAACACCCCCCAGATGCGGCGACGCGCCCAGCGTCGCCAACAACTCCGACTCGTCCAACGCCAGCCGCAGCCACTCGGAGAGTTTCGACTGCTGGGCGCTCACTCCCACCAGATCGGCCACGCTCACCGCCGGTGCCGCGGTCTTCGGCGCGGGACTCGACGCGGCCGACGGCTGTGCACCGGTGACGGTGGCGGAGCCCCACCCGACTGCCGAATTGGGCTGCACACTCACCGGCCCACCCGATGGGTCGACGGCCGAGACCGTCAACAGCTCGGTGGTCCACGCAACCCCGAATGTCCTCGACAGCGCCTGCGTCGCCGATGTGGTCGAGGTCCCGGGTCCGAGATCTCGGGGGAGGAGTGAGACCGTGTCGCCCACCGTCAGCACCTTGCCGAGCAACGCTTGGCGCAGGGTGGCGTCGGAGATGGAACCGGTGGCGAGCGCGGATCCTGTCACCGTGACAGTTCTGGCACCGTAGACGGTAACGGGTCCGACTGCGACAGAAGCATTTTCGCGAAGGCCGGTGTTGGAGAGAGTGACGTCGTCCAGTAATGCGGTGCCCTGCGGCGATCCCTCGGGAGCCACGGCGACGACGGCGGCCGTGCGACGAGAACCGATGAGCGACACAGCATCCCACTCCCGCAGGCTCAGAGCCGCGAGAACTTCCGGATGCAGGCGCACGACGCCGCGTCGGGCATCGGCCGCCGAGGTGTTGAGGCGGGCGGTGAGCACGAGCTCAGGCGTCGTCGAGCGAGATTCGGTCACACGGTCAACAGTAGCGGCGAGGCACTAACTGCGAGGCCGGCGCAGTCCCAGACGAGCCTGCGACCGGCGATTGTTGCCCGGTGCGCGTCGGATGGCCCGACGCTCGGCGCGTCGCAGA
>NZ_BAOX01000308.1:0-5607 GCF_000813105.1 Rhodococcus sp. BS-15
CCATCGTCATCGCCGGGCTGGCCGTGGCCGCAGGCGCGGTGGAGGGCGAGCTCGCGGCTCTGGCGACGGCATACGTGCTGCTGATGGCAATCCTGGGGCCCATTGCCGCCCGAGTCGTCGAACCGGTCGCGCAGGTCCTCCTGCGCACGAAGCCCGCCGTGTGATTGGCTTTCGGGATGGTGGACAAGCGTCGAGCATCGGTTCTGCGCCGACGGCCGCAGCTGTCGGAGGAGGTGGCCAGCCACGTCCGGCACCTCGTCATGTCCGGCGAAGTGAGTCCGGGAGACTTCATCCGACTCGACGAGACGGCAGCCGAACTCGGAGTGAGCGTCACTCCCGTACGCGAGGCGCTGCTGACGCTGCGGGGTGAGGGCATCGTCGAGCTGGTCCCGCATCGCGGATACAAGGTCTCGCCGCTGACGCCGAACGACATCGTCGACATCTTCTGGCTGCAGGGTCGGATCGCCGTCGAGCTGGTTCGCCGCGCTGCGCCGAAGATCACCGAGGCCGAACTCGACCGGCTCGCCGAACTCACCGCAGCACTGTCGATCGCCGTCGAGAACGGAAAGCCGGAGGACGTCGAGAACTGCGAGTTCGAGTTCCACCGCGTCCTCAACCGACTCGCCGAATCGGCGAAACTCGCGTGGTTTCTCAACAACGCCACCCGCTACACACCCACCCGCCTCTACGCCACCGACCGCGACTGGGGCCGAGCGACGGTGCGCAACCACGAGGAACTCATCGAGGCACTCATTCGAAACGACATCGACGCCGCCTGCGAATTGATGAAGCAACAATTCACAGACGGCGCCGAGAGGTTGATCGCGCATCGCGGGTGAGTGCGCTACGCGCAGTGGTGTGGTTATGTGCCACGGGCGGCACATAACCACACCACTGCCTTGGCACTAACGAAGCGAGGCGGGAACCTGGAAGCGTTCGCCGTACTTCTTCGCCAACTCGTCTGCACGAGTGACGAATCCGGCCTGACCTCCCGGGTAGCCGACGACGTACTGGTGCACGCCTCCGGTCCAGGCGGGGAAGCCGATGCCGAAGATCGAGCCGATGTTGCGTCGGCGGTGGTGTTCAGCACACCCTCGTCGAAGCACTTCTGCGTCTCGATGGCCTCGATGAACAGCATGCGTTCCTTGAGGTCCTCGAACGGGATGTCCGCCGAGCCCGACTTGAAGGCATCACGCAGTCCGGGCCACAGGCCGGCGCGCTTGCCGTCCTCGTACTCGTAGAAGCCCGCACCCTTGGCCTTCGACGGACGCTCGAACTCGTCGACCATCTTGTCGATGACCTCGCCGGCCGGGTCCTCGGGCGGAGTTCCGCCGGCAGCGTTGATGGCGTCGTAGGTCTCCTTGCGAATCTTCTGCATCAGGTTGAGCGTGAGCTCGTCCGAGAGCTGCAGCGGCGCAGCCGGGTAACCGGCTTGGAGACCGGCCTGCTCGATGGTCGACGGCTCGACGCCCTCGCCCAGCATCGCGATGGCCTCGTTGATGAACGTGCCGATGACGCGCGAGGTAAAGAATCCACGACTGTCGTTGACGACGATCGGGGTCTTCTTGATGAGCTGCACCAGGTCGAATGCCTTGGCCAAGGCCGCATCCGACGTCTTCTCGCCACGAATGATCTCCACCAGCGGCATCTTGTCCACGGGAGAGAAGAAGTGGATTCCGATGAAGTCTTCCTGACGCTTGATGCCCTGAGCGAGGCTCGTGATGGGCAGCGTCGAGGTGTTGGAACCGAGCAGCGCCGTCGGATCGACGAGGTCCTCGATCTCCTGGAACACCTTCTGCTTCAGCTCTTCCGACTCGAACACGGCCTCGATGACGAGGTCAGCGCCTTCGACGTCCTTGGCATCGGCGGTCGGGTGGATACGCGCGAGCAGTGCGTCGGACTTCTCCTGGGTGGTCTTGCCACGCGAGAGCGCCTTGGCTTCGATGGCCTCGGAGTACGCCTTGCCCTTCTGCGCCGACTCGAGGGCAACGTCCTTGAGCACCACGTCGATTCCGGCCTTGGCACACACGTACGCGATGCCCGCGCCCATCATGCCCGCGCCGAGAACCGCGACCTTGGTGAAGGTGGTCTTCTCGATGCCGTCGGGACGGGACTTGCCGGCATTGATCGCCTGCAGGTCGAAGAAGAACGCCTGAATCATGTTCTTGGACACCAGGCCGGTGACCAGCTCGGTGAAGTAGCGCGACTCGATGGTGCATGCGTTGTCGAAATCAACCTGCGCACCTTCGACAGCAGCCGCGAGAATCGCACGCGGAGCCGGCATCGGTGCGCCCTTGATCTGCTTGCGCAGGTTGGACGGGAACGCAGGCAGGATCTGTGCGAGCTTCGGATTCGACGGCGTGCCGCCGGGGATCTTGTAGCCCTTGACGTCCCACGGTGCGACGCCACCCTCGGGGTTGGCCTTGATCCACGCCTTGGCGGTGGGCACCAATTCGTCGATGCTGCCGACCAACTCGTGAATCAGACCGATCTCTAGAGCCTTCGCCGGACGGAACCGGGTGCCCTGGGCGAGGACGGTCATGAAGCCGGTCTGGATACCGAGCAGTCGCGTGATGCGGGCAACGCCACCGCCGCCGGGCAGCAGGCCCAGCGAGACCTCGGGCAGACCGATCTGGACGCCGGGAACATCGGCCGCGATGCGGTGATGCGTCGCGAGGGCGATCTCGAGTCCGCCGCCGAGTGCTGCACCGTTGATGGCGGACACGACGGGCTTACCGAGCTTCTCGATCCGACGCAGCTGGCTCTTGACTTCCTGGACCTCGTCGAACACCCGCTGGGCGTCCTCGGGCTGAGCGGCGATGAGGGTGTGCAGATCGCCTCCCGCGAAGAACGTCTTCTTGGCGGACGTGAGCACGACGCCGGTGATGGAATCGACCTCGGCCTCGAGGCGGTCGACGGTCGCTCCCATCGAATCCTTGTACAGCTGGTTCATCGTGTTGGCGCCCTGGTTGGGGTCGTCCATCGTCAGAACGACGATACCGTCGGCGTCCTGGTCCCACTGAATCATGTTGTCAGACATCGTAATACCTCAGACTCGCTCGATGATGGTGGCGACGCCCATGCCGCCGCCGATGCACAGGGTGATCAAGGCGTACCGGCCGCCGCGACGCTCGAGCTCGTCGAGCACGGTGCCGGTGATCATCGCTCCGGTTGCTCCCAGCGGGTGGCCCATGGCGATGGCACCGCCGTTGACGTTGAGCTTCTCGTTCGGGATGTTCAGATCCTTCTGGAAGCGCAGCACGACGGAGGCGAATGCCTCGTTGAGCTCGAAGAGATCGATGTCGTCGACGGTCAGGCCCGCGGTCGCGAGAACCTTCTTCGACGCCGGGGTGGGCCCGGTCAGCATGATGGTCGTGTCGGCACCACTGGTGGCCGTCGCGACGATGCGCGCCCTTGGCACCAGGTTCAGATCCTTACCGGCCTGCTCGCTGCCGACGAGGACGAGTGCTGCGCCGTCGACGATGCCGGAGCTGTTACCGCCGGTGTGCACGTGATCGATCTTCTCGATCCAGTGGTACTTCTGCAGCGCGACGTCGTCGAATCCGCCCATGGCCGCGATACCGGTGAAGGCCGGGTTCAGCTTGCCGAGGGACTCGACCGTCGTGCCCGGACGCATGTGCTCGTCCTGATCGAGGATGAGCAGGCCGTTCTGATCCGTCACCGGAACGACGGACTTGGCGAAGTAGCCACCGGACCATGCCGCTGCGGCGCGCTCCTGGGACTGGACGGCGTATGCGTCGACGTCTTCGCGGCTGAACCCCTCGATCGTCGCGATGAGATCGGCACCGATGCCTGCGGGGCGAAGTAGGTGTCGTAGTTGGTGACGGGGTCCATGGCCCACGGGCCGCCGTCGCTGCCCATCGGCACGCGCGACATCGACTCGACGCCACCGGCGATGACGAGCTCGTCCCAGCCCGAGCGCACCTTCTGCGCAGCCAGGTTGACGGCCTCGAGACCGGACGCGCAGAAGCGGTTGAGCTGGAAGCCGCCGACGGTGTCGGGCATCTTCGCCGCGAGCACCGCCGTGCGCGCGATATCCGCACCCTGATCTCCGACGGGTGAGACCACGCCGAGGATGAGATCGGAGATCCGGTTCTCGTCCATGTCGGGGAAACGTCGACGAAGCTCGTCGATCAGGCCGGTCACCAGGGAAATCGGCTTCACCGAATGCAGGGAGCCGTTCTTTCCCTTACCTCGGGGAGTCCTGATGGCCTCGTAAATGAATGCCTCTGTAGTCACAGCGCGCAGTTCCTTCCAGATACTCGATCTTCTCGCGGTCGCAGTGGTGGCCGACCGCATCGGTGCGAGGCCACAACAGACCTCAGCTCATGCCACAGTAGAGCCGCGGGTAGATCCGACATAAGGACCGAAACGAGCGTGGTCCATGACCGACGCGGAGGTTCAGGTTTGAACGAAGTCGGCATGGGACACTCGGATAGATCAGATCTACCGAGCGCGGAAGAAGACCCACCATGGAAACCGACAACGAACTGACCGTGGGCGCTCGCGTCAAAGTACGCATCCACTCGACCGGCACAGACGACAAGGCCGGTCAGGACGCCTACGAGACCGGAGCGATCGTCGAGGACTTCGGTGTCCAGACAGCAGACACCACCTCGCGGGACTGGGCGGTGGCACGGCGTTGGGCCGTGGCACTCGACAGTGGTCGCTTGGTGTTCGCGGACAACGAGGACCTCACCGTCGGTTGACGCTCAGGTCTCTTTGAGCGGTACTGCTCCCAGTTCGCTGACCAACAGCTCAATCGCGACGGTTTCCGGGTCGCGGCGAACCGTCGGATCGGCGGGTTCGGCCGCGGCCTTGAGCAGCTCTTCCTCGTCCTCCGGGGTCTCCGGCGGCGGTGGGCCTACCGGCTCGGGCTCGTCGGGATAGTCCGGCGCTTCGGGCATCGGAATGTCGTCCGCCCCGATGCCGGTCGAGGATCCGTCCCCCGCTGATCCGAACCCGTCCGACGTGGGACGGGGAGCCCCTGCCTGGCTCGGCCTCGAGAACTTCGGCAGCGACGCGGGTTTCGCTGCCGGTTCATCTTTTTTTGCTGATGACTGTTCCGGTGGTGCCGCCGCACCGACCAAGCACACCACCGACCATTCGACGCCGAAGACGTCACGCAGAGCGTCGCGAATGACGTCGGCGTTGCGGGGTTCTTCCAGCCGCTTGGCCAACGGTGCCGAGTCGTGGCCGAGCGTGATGGTGCCGTTCTCGACGGCGCGCACCGAGGCACCGGAGAGCATCACCTCGACGGTGCGGCTCCGGTCTCGTACCTTCGTGCGCACCTCGGACCACACCGCTCGCACCGCGGCTGCGTCGGGCTCGCTCGACGCGGCGGCAGGGGCCGCCACGGGTTCCGGTTCCGACTCGAACACCGGATCCGGCTCGGGGCCGTAATCGTCCTCGGGCTCCGGCGGAAAATCCTCGTGAGCCACCGAGTCGACGGAAGCCGAGTCCTGTTGCGCGGGAACGGGTTCCGGTGCAGATTCGGGTTGCGGGGTTGACTCGGGTGCGGGAGCAGGCTCGGGTTCCGGGGCCGGGGCCGGCTCAGGTGTTGGGATCGGCTCGGGTTCCGGCGTC
>NZ_BAOX01000307.1:0-5635 GCF_000813105.1 Rhodococcus sp. BS-15
GCTGGCTCGCGCGGTGGCACGTTCGACCTCAAGCCCACGCACTGACGCCCATCGTCAACCTCGCTCGTTGGGGAGGGTTGTCGGTCGGCATCGCCTCGTCCTCCACCCCCGCGCGTCTCGCGGCGGCGTCGGGCAACGGCATGCTCTCCGAACGCGATGTCGCCGTACTGACCGAGGTGTTCGTGCTGCTGCAGCGCCTGCGACTGTCGCATCAGATCGACCAGATCACAGCGGGCCACCGCCCCGGCGACGTGCTGATCATGGCCGATCTGTCGCCGCTCGAACGAAGCCTGCTGACCGACGGCATCCGCGAGATCGCCGCGGTGCAGCGTCGCGTCGGCTATCTGGCGGCCAACGTCGGCGTGCATCGTTGAGTGCGAACGACCAGACTGTGTGCCGTGACCACCAATCCCGTGACCGTTCCCACCCCCTCCACCGTCGAACACCATCGGTTGGCAGAATCGCCGGGGGTCAGCGGCCCGTGGCGTCAGTGGGGTCCGTACCTGGCGGGTCGTCAGTGGGGCACAGTGCGCGAGGACTACTCGGAGGACGGCAATGCCTGGGCGTCGTTCCCGTTCGATCAGGCGCACAAGCGGGCGTACCGCTGGGGCGAGGACGGTATCGGCGGAATCTGCGACCGCTTCGGGTTCCTGAACTTCTCGTTCGCACTGTGGAATCGAAAGGATCCGATCCTCAAGGAACGGCTGTTCGGTCTCGCCAACGAAGAGGGCAATCACGGCGAGGACGTCAAGGAGTACTTCTGGGCCGTCGACGGAACACCGACGCACAGTTGGATGCAATGGCTCTACCGCTATCCGCACGCTGAGTATCCGTACGCCCACCTGCGAGAAGAGAATGCCCGACGCGGGCGTGACGACCGCGAGTACGAGCTGGCCGACACCGGGATCCTCGACGAGAACAGATTCTTCGACGTCCAGGTCACGTACGCCAAGGCCTCGCCCGACGACATCTGCATCACCATCTCCATCACCAACCACGGCCCCGAGGCGGCGTCGGTAGACCTACTGCCGCACCTGTGGTTGCGCAACACCTGGTCCTGGGGACGCGACGACCGGGGCGGAACACTGGCGCAGCTGAGCCCGCCGGACCTCATGGCTGGTGGACTCGAAGCCATCGCCGTCGACCACGGATTTCTCGGTCGCTACTACCTCAGTGCCGAAGGAACCCCGGCAGTTCTTTTCTGCGACAACGAAACCAATGCCGAGGCTCTTTGGGGGCAGGAGAACATCTCGGCCTACCCCAAGGACGGCATCGGCCGCCGCGTCGTCGACGGGGAGCTCGACGCGGTCAACCCGGAGCAGACCGGAACGAAGGCTGCGTTCTGGTATCGCTTCGACGACATCGCGCCCGGCGCAACGGAATCGGTCCGACTGCGGCTCTCGCCCAACCGCCCGGACGAGCAGACGTTCGGGACCGGATTCGATGCCGTCAACGTCGATCGCCAGGCCGAGGCCGACGAGTTCTACGGGGCCGTGATCGGTGCCGATCTCACCGACGTCGACCGGCACGTGGCGAGACGCGCGTACGCCGGTTTGCTGTGGACCAAGCAGCTCTATCGATACGACGTCGAGGAATGGATCGAGGGCGACAAGGTCGGAGCTCCGGCACCGGACTCGAGGCAGGACCCGGGCGGTCGCAACGCACACTGGCGTCACCTGGCGTTGGCCGATGTGATCTCGATGCCCGACGAGTGGGAGTATCCGTGGTTCGCGGCCTGGGACCTGGCTTTCCACGCGATTCCGTTGGCGCACGTCGACGCCGATTTCGCCAAGGAACAGTTGGTGCTCATGTGCCGGGAATGGGCCATGCACCCCAACGGCCAACTGCCCGCGTACGAGTGGGAGTTCGGTGACGTCAACCCACCCGTGCACGCGTGGGCGGCATGGCACGTCTATCGCATCGACGGCTACCGCGATCGCGAATTCCTGGTGCGGGTGTTCACCAAGCTGCTGCTCAACTTCGCCTGGTGGGTCAACCGCAAGGACTCCGAGGGCTCGAACATCTTCGAGGGTGGATTCCTCGGCATGGACAACATCGGTCTGTTCAACAGGTCTGCACCGCTGCCTCCCGGCTTCCGACTCGAGCAGTCCGACGCGACGAGCTGGATGGCGTTCTACTGCCAGCAGATGTTCAAGATCGCACTCGAACTCGCGCGGCACGACAGCGCCTGGGACGACGTCGCGACCAAGTTCTTCTCGCACTTCCTCTCGATCGCGAAGGCGGTCAATTCGTTCGGTTCGCAGCATATTTCGCTGTGGCACGAGGAGGACGGGTTCTTCTACGACGTCCTGGTTCAGCCCGAGGGCGATGCGGTTCCGATGCGGGTGCGGTCGATGGTGGGACTGCTGCCCATCCTCGGTGCCACCGAAATTCCGCCGTGGGTCGAGGACGAATGTCCGGACCTCACCGCCCGCCTGCGCTGGATTCAACGTAGGCGACCGGAGATGGTGAGCCCGCTGCTGGCTCGGCGTGAGGGCGGCGAGGTGCGCATGCTGCTCACGCTCGTCCAACCCGAGCGGCTCAAGCGCATCCTGGCCCGCATGTTCGACTCCGAGGAGTTCCTGTCGCACTTCGGGATTCGATCGCTCTCGGCGTCGTACCGCGAACCGGTCACGTTCGACGTGGACGGCCGTAGCCTGTCCATCGAATACGAGCCGGGGGAGTCGCGTACCGGAATGTTCGGTGGCAACTCCAACTGGCGTGGACCGGTGTGGTTCCCGGTGAACGTATTGCTGGCCGACAAGCTGCGCGCGTACGGCCGGTACTACGGCGACTCGTTCACCATCGAAATTCCCACTGGCTCGGGCAACCATCGCACCCTCACCGACGCCGCCGATCTGATCGACAACGGTCTCGCCGGACTGTTCCGGCCGGTGGACGGCAAGAGGCCTGCGGACGGTAATCGCATCGAGTCCAGTGCCGACCCATTGTGGTCCGAGCACCCGAGCTTCAACGAGTACTTCGACGGAGACACCGGCGAGGGACTCGGGGCAACGCACCAAACAGGCTGGACCGCATTGGTTGCGCACCTGCTCAGGCCGCGTCTGCCGCTGTAGTGCGCTACGCGCAGTGGTGTGCTTATGTGCCTCAGTGGCACTTTTCCACACCACTGCGGCGGAGCCGCATAGTCTGGCGGGATGAAGATTCGCGGCGCAGTACTCGAAGAAATCGGCCGGTCCCGTCCCTTCGCGGACTCGCATCCCATCACCGTCTCCGACCTCGAACTCGGTTCGCCGGGCGACGGCGAACTGCTGATCAGAATCGAAGCCGCGGGGCTGTGCCACTCGGACCTGTCGGTGGTCGACGGCAATCGAGTTCGTCCGGTCCCGATGCTGCTCGGCCACGAGGCCGCAGGTCGAGTCGAAGAAGTCGGACCGGGCGTCGACGACGTGGAGGTGGGCACCCGCGTCGTCATGACGTTCCTGCCGCGCTGCGGCGAGTGTGCCGGGTGCGCCACCGACGGCCAGATGCCCTGCGTCACGGGCAGTGCGTCGAACAATGCGGGGACACTGCTCGGCGGCGGCATCAAGTTGCACCGTGACGGGGCAGAGGTCAAGCACCACCTCGGGGTCTCCGGATTTGCCACCCACGCTGTGGTGAGCCGAAAGTCCGTGGTTCCGGTCGAGGACGACATCCCGGCCGACATCGCTGCAGTCCTCGGCTGTGCGGTACTGACCGGCGGCGGCGCGGTGCTCAACGCCGGAACTCCGAAACCCGGTCAATCGGTGATGGTGGTGGGCCTCGGCGGAGTCGGCATGGCAGCCGTCCTGACGGCCGTATCGGTGGGTGCCGGTGAGGTGATCGGAGTCGACGGGGTCGCGGACAAACTCTCCACCGCAACCGATCTGGGCGCAACGCAGGTCTATTCACCGGCCGAGCTCGCGAGAAGGGAATCAAAGCAGATATCGTGATCGAGGCGGCAGGCAACGCCCGAGCCTTCGAAACCGCCGTCGCTGCAACGGCTCCCGGCGGCAAGACCATCACCGTCGGTCTTCCTTCACCCGACGCCCGCTCGTCCATCTCGCCGCTGGGCCTGGTGGCGGAGGCGCGCACGATCATCGGCAGCTACCTGGGCTCCGCCGTGCCGGCACGCGACATCCCGACCTACGCCCAGATGTGGCGTGAGGGAAGGCTGCCCGTCGAAAAGCTGATCTCGTCGAGAATCACGTTGGACGAGATCAACCGCGGCATGGACGAATTGGCCGACGGCAACGCGATCCGTCAGGTCATCGTCTTCGATTGAGCATCAGCGATGGGACGCCGTGGCGACCCACCGGCCGCGTTGCGTAGTGATCTCGATGGGATGGTCGAAACACTCACTGATGTTGTCGGTGGTCAGCACCGCGTCGACGGCTCCCTGCGTCTGCACTCTTCCGTCACGGATGAGCAGGGCGTGGGTGGTCGAGGTAGGGATTTCCTCGAGGTGATGAGTCACCAGAATGCTGGCCAGGCTCGGATGCTCGACCCGCAGCGAGTCGAGAGCACTCAGAAGTTGTTCGCGGGCAGCGAGATCGAGGCCGGTGGCAGGCTCGTCGAGCAGTAGCACTGCAGGGTCGGGAAGTAGAGCGCGGGCGATGAGCGCTCGGCCTCGCTCGCCCTGGGAGAGTGTGTGCCACGATGCCTCGGTGCGATGGGCGACGCCGAGGGAATCGATCAGCCGGTGCGCACGTGCAATCTGGTCCTCGGTGGCCGACCATCTCGGAATCAGATCGGGAGTGTTGGTGAGCCCGGTCAACACCACCTGGAACAGCGTCAGCGGAGCCTCGATCTTCAACCGCGGATCGACGTGGCCGATGTGCGTCCGCAATTCGCGCATGTCCACCCGGCCGAGGCGATGACCGAGAACGTGCACGGAACCGTGCGTGGGATGAACGAGCGCGCCGAGCAGGCTGAGCAGGGTCGATTTGCCCGCGCCGTTGGCACCGAGCAACACCCAGTGTTCACCCTCCTCGACCCGCATCGTGGCGTCGCTGAGCAGGTATCGGCCGCCGCGGACGAGGTCGACTCGGTCGGCGAACAGGACGTTGGATGGCACCGAACGACCGTAGCTGCCGGGGCGGATCGTGGAGAAGTAGGCTCTGAGGTCGGTAGAACCGACAAGACGACGAAACGAGTGTGGGTACGACGTGAGTGCAACGGCACCTGTTCGAGTAGGGGTACTGGGGTCACGCGGCAAGGTCGGTCAGGCCATCTGTGCCGCCGTCGAGGCAGCAGACGATCTCGAGCTCGTGGCGACCGTCGACCAGGGCGATCCGCTGGCGAACTTCGTCGACGCGAACGCCCAGGTAGTAGTGGATTTCACCCATCCCGACGTGGTGATGGACAACCTGCAGTTCCTGATCGAGCAGGGCATCCATGCAGTGGTCGGCACCACCGGATTCGACGACCGGCGCCTCGAGCAGGTTCGCGAGTGGTTGGCAGGTTCGCCGCAGACGGGTGTGCTGATCGCGCCCAACTTCGCCATCGGCGCGGTGCTGTCCATGCGATTCGCACAGCAGGCAGCGCGGTTCTTCGACTCCGTCGAGGTGATCGAACTGCACCACCCCAACAAGGCCGATGCGCCGTCGGGCACGGCGTACCGCACTGCCGCGTTGATCGCCGAGGCACGCGCCGC
>NZ_BAOX01000306.1:0-5672 GCF_000813105.1 Rhodococcus sp. BS-15
TCGCCGGAGCGCCGCTGCGCGCAGCACGCGCTGCCGAGCCACGAATCGGCCGTCGTATCGGCCGGTTCTTCGACGAGTACGACATCGTGCTCGCGCCGACGACGGCCACCCCGCCGCCTCGAATCGAAGCCATCGACGGCATCTCCAACGCCGATACCGATCGGGTCATCACCGAGCACTGCCCGTACACCTGGCCGTGGAACGTGCTGGGGTGGCCGAGCGTGAACGTGCCTGCAGGATTCACCGCCGGTGGCCTTCCCATCGGCCTGCAACTGATGGGCCACGAATCTTCCGAGCCGCTACTGGTGTCGGTGGCCGCTCAACTCGAGAACGTGCTGCAGTGGCACCGCAAGCGCCCCGATCCCTGGTGGACCCAGGTGAGCGAAACCCCGTAGCCCACTACGAATTGCCGTGCACATGCGGCGCAGCCGCTCCGGTCAGAATCCGAGCTTGCCCATTTGCTTCGGGTCGGTCTGCCAGTCCTTCGCGATTTTGACGTGCAGGTCCAGGTAGATCCTGGTACCCAGCAGCTTCTCGATCTGCAGTCGCGACGCCGTGCCGACCTCTTTGAGTCGCGAACCGCCCTTGCCGATGATGATCGCCTTCTGGCTCGACCGCTCCACGTACATGATGGCGTGCACGTCGAGCATGTTGTCGTGGCCCTCGCGGGGGGTGACCTCGTCGATGACGACGGCCAGCGAGTGCGGCAACTCGTCGCGGACCCCTTCGAGCGCGGCCTCACGGATCAGTTCGGCCATCAGGATTTCCTCGGGCTCGTCGGTCAGCTCCCCGTCGGGGTAGAACGCCGGGCCCTGCGGCAGCTCGGAGGCCAGCAGGTCGACGAGCTTCTCGATCTGCTCGCCCGATTCGGCCGACACCGGGATGACATGCGAATTCTCACCGAGCAGCTTCGACAGCGACATCAGCTGCTGTACGACGCGTTCCTTCTTGACCTTGTCGATCTTGGTCACGATGCCGATGAGCGTCGTCTTGGGCGCGATGTGCCGCACCTGTTCGAGAATCCACCGGTCGCCGGGCCCGATCTTTTCGTCTGCGGGGATGCAGAGTCCGATGACGTCGACCTCGGAGTAGGTGTCCTGCACCAGGTCGTTGAGACGTTGACCCAGCAGTGTTCTCGGTCGGTGCAGGCCCGGGGTGTCGACCAGAATCAGCTGGGCGTGCTCCCGGTGCACGATGCCGCGAATGGTGTGCCGTGTCGTCTGGGGACGCGAGGACGTGATGGCGATCTTCGATCCCACCAACGCATTGGTCAGCGTGGATTTGCCGGTGTTGGGTCGGCCTACGAAACAGACGAATCCGGATCGGAACTCACCGTTGTTCTGCTCGGACACAAGAGCACCTCCAGATTTCAGTGTTGGCGAGTGACGTCCGACGAGTCGTCGGCCTCGGTGGTTTCTTCGTCGGGTTCGAGCTTTTCGACCAGGACCGTGGCGATGCGGACGCGTCCCTTGGGGTCGGCTCCACCTTCTCCGCGCAGCAGGAGTCCGTGGGTGATCACCTGCGAACCGGGCAACGGTACTCGGCCGAGTTCGTAGCCGAGGAGTCCGCCGACGGTGTCGACTTCCTCGGATTCGATGTCGATGCCGAAGATCTCGCCGAGGTCCTCGAGCGGCAGCCGCGAGGACAGCCGATAGCGTCCGTCGTCGAGTTCCTCGATGGGCGCAACCTCGTCGGAGTCGTATTCGTCGGCGATCTCGCCGACGATCTCCTCGATCACGTCCTCGATGGTCACCAGCCCTGCGATGCCTCCGTACTCGTCGACGAGCAGGGCCATATGGTTGCGATCGCGCTGCATCTCGGCGAGCAGACTGTCGAGTGCCTTGGAGTCGGGAACGAAGACAGCCGGACGCATCAGTTCGGACACCTGCACTCCGCGGCCACCGTCGGTGGAGTAATACGTCTGCTGCACAAGGTCTTTGAGGTAGACGACACCCACTACGTCGTCCACGTTCTCGCCGATCACCGGGATACGGGAGTGGCCGCTGCGCACGGCCAGCGAGGTGGCCTGTCCTGCCGATTTGTCGGACTCGATCCACACCATCTCGGGGCGCGGGACCATGACCTCACGGGCGGAGGTGTCCCCCAGCTCGAACACCGATTGGATCATCCGCCGTTCGTCGTCGGCCACGACGCCGCGCTCGCGGGCCATGTCCACCAGTTCTCGGAGTTCGATCTCGGAGGCGAAGGGGCCGTTGCGAAATCCTTACCGGGGGTGATCGCGTTGCCGATGAGGATGAGCAGTCTGCTGATCGGTCCGAGAAGCCACCCGAGTGCACGCAACGGCAACGCGGCCGCCAAGGCGATCGAGTACGCGTTCTGCCGACCGAGGGTTCGCGGACCGACACCGATCACGACGTAACTGACCAACACCATGGCCACCGCGCTGATCACCAATGCTGTGGTGGAGTCGATCAACTGCGTCAGGCCACCCGCGAGCAACACGGTGCCGCCGATTTCGCACAGAATGCGCAGCAGCACCATGAGATTGACGTACCGCGGACGGTCGCCGACCACCACGACGAGGCCGGTGGCACCGGGGCGCTCGTCCTTGACCATGTCGTCGATTCGCGCACGTGAGACCGTGTTCAGCGCGGAATCGACGGCAGCGAACAGGCCTCCGAGAGGCACGAGAAGGGCAGCGAACACGATGAGCGCAACAGCACTGCTCACGCGCCAGGACCCAACACTTCCACCTGTTCGACGACGCTGATCATCGATCGAGTCCGTCGACGAAGCCGGCCTTGCCGAGGAGTCGGGCATCGCGGGCGGCCTGTTCGGCGGCCTGCTCCGCGCGCCTGGCGTCCTCGTACCACTCGGCCAGGAGCCGGTTCTGCAGCTCGAACATTTCCTTCTCTTCGTCCGGCTCGGCGTGGTCGTAGCCGAGCAGGTGCAGCACGCCGTGCACGGTCAGCAACGCCAGCTCGTGTTCGAGCGAATGCCCCGCTGCAGCAGCCTGATCCGCGGCGAACGACGGGCACAGCACGATGTCGCCGAGCATCGCCGGTCCGGGCTCGGGCGCATCGGGACGACCGCCCGGCTCGAGCTCGTCCATCGGAAACGACATCACGTCGGTGGGGCCGGGCAGATCCATCCACCGCATGTGCAGATCTGCCATCGTGGCCGAATCGACCAGCACCATCGACAGTTCCGCGGCGGGATGCACGTCCATGCCGGCGATCGCGAACCGTGCGACCGAGACCAGCTCGGGTTCGGAGATGTCCATCCCCGACTCGTTGGACACTTCGATACTCATCTAGCCACTACCACGCTCTCGTTGCCTGCATATGTCGGCCGGAATGCCTGAATCATCTTCTCGCCGAACGTGGTCCACCGGTCCGGCGTTGCGCGCGGTTGGGAATGACGCCTTCCGATGTCGACTCGAACCGCTCGTAGGCGTCGACGATCTCGGACACCAGTCGGTGTCGCACCACGTCGCTGCTGGTGAGCTGCGCGAAGTGGATGTCGTCGACGTCGGTGAGGATCTCGGACGCCGCACGCAATCCGGACCGCGCACCTCCGGGAAGGTCGACCTGGGTCACGTCGCCGGTGACGACGATCTTCGATCCGAATCCGAGTCGCGTCAAGAACATCTTCATCTGCTCGGCGGTGGTGTTCTGAGCCTCGTCGAGAATGATGAATGCGTCGTTGAGGGTCCGGCCACGCATGTAGGCGAGCGGGGCGACCTCGATGACCCCGGCCTGCATCAGCTTGGGAATGGCTTCGTCGTCCATCATGTCGTGCAACGCATCGTGCAACGGCCGCAGGTACGGGTCGATCTTCTCGTGCAGCGTTCCGGGGAGGAATCCCAGCCGCTCCCCCGCCTCCACTGCCGGACGCGTCAGAATGATGCGGCTGACCTGCTTGGTCTGCAGCGCCTGCACGGCTTTCGCCATCGCCAGGTACGTCTTGCCGGTGCCGGCCGGGCCGATGCCGAACACGATGGTGTTGGCGTCGATCGCGTCCACGTATCGCTTCTGGTTCAGCGTCTTGGGCCGGATCGTCTTGCCGCGGCGCGAGAGGATGTCCAGGCTCAGCACCTCGGCCGGCGAATCGGCGACGCCTCGGTGAGCATGGCGATCGATCGGCGCACAGCATCGGGAGTCAGTGGCTGAGCGCGCTTGGCCAGCGCGGCCAACTCGGAGATCACCCGTTCGGCCAGCGCAACGTCGGCCACTTTCCCGGTGAGCGTCACGGCGTTTCCTCGTACGTGGATGTCTGCCGTCAGCATCTGCTCGAGTGCCCGCAGGTTCTCGTCGGACTGTCCCAGCAGTGGCATCACCGCTTCGGGGGCGAGTTCCAAGGTGGACCGAACGTCACGCTCGGCGGGAAATTCGCTGTGTTCACTCACGTGGTGGCTATGGCCTGCTCTCTGGTGTCGGCTTCTCGGACGTGCACTTGGTATGGATCGAGTTTAACGCCGCAGCAACGATGCGCATTCCCATTACTCGCTGGTGGCACCGAGCACCGCGTCGAGCGAGAGGGCCCAACACCGGGAATCGGGATTCAGGAAAGCGAAGTGGTCTTCCCCCGGCACGATCGTCAGCCGTGCGTCGTCTCCGGCAGCGCGCGCCAGCGCGACGTACCGCTCGCTCTGCGCCGCGGGGACCTGGATGTCCTCGGATCCGTGCAGGGCGATCGTCGGGATGCCGATGGGTACACGGGCCGCGGGTGAGGCCGAGCGGTACAGGTCGGGATCGTCCTCGTACCGGGCCTGCAACAGAGCCTCGACCGCCGGGTTGGTTCGTCCCGACGCACCTCGAGGTTCGAGATCGAGAACGCCTGCCTGCGAGACGATGCGCGACGGGCGGACCTTCGTGCCGGTCTCGCCGCCGAGCCACACTGCCAGGTGCCCTCCTGCCGAGTGCCCGATGACGCGTACGTCGTCGACACCGACCGGGGCGTGCTGCTGCAGTTCCCCGGCGACGACGTCGAGTGCCGCGGTCACATCGGAGCGCATCTCCGGCCAGTGCCCGCCCGCGCCGACGCGTCGGTACTCGATGTTCCACGCCACCGCTCCGGCTCCGGCGACTGCGCGGGCGAACTGGGTTCCCAGATTGGATCCGTACTGTCCGCTCCAGAACCCACCGTGCACCACCACGACCACCGGCGTCCGGTGATCCATCGGCTCGGCCGGCAGGTAGAGGTGGCCGAACTGCTCCGGGTGATCGCCGTACGCGATCTTGATCCGAACGCTCATGCGTTCTGGAAGTCGGGTGGTAGTTGAGTCCACCGCGAGGTCAGGACGCCCAGCGCGCCGAGAGCCACAGCTCCTGCCGTCGAGGTCCGCAGCACCGTCGGGCCCAGCACCACCGGGGTCGCACCCGCCTCGGTCAGAGCGGTCACCTCTCGGTCGTCGAGCCCGCCCTCGGGTCCGACGACGATCGCGACCTCGGGCACCGAGTCGAACGGCAGGTCCCGGAACGCCGAGGTGGCTGCCTCGTGCAGCACAGCGACGATTCCGCCGCGCTCCACGACGCCGCGCACGAAGCGTTCACCTCCCGCGAATCGTGCAGCTCGGAGACCTCGGGGATGTATGCCCGACGCGACTGCTTGGCCGCTTCTGCCGCGGTGCTGCGCCACTTCGCGACGCCCTTGGCTGCCTTCGGGCCCTCCCACCGTGCGACGCACCGCCCGGACTGCCAGGGCACGAC
>NZ_BAOX01000305.1:0-5679 GCF_000813105.1 Rhodococcus sp. BS-15
CAGCGCCGGCCGCACCGTCGCACCGTTCAAGGTGGGTCCGGACTACATCGACCCCGGATATCACTCGCTCGCGGCCGGGCTCCCCGGCCGCAACCTCGACGCGGTGATGGTCGGTGCCGACCGCATCGGGCCCCTGTTCCGACACGGCAGTCGGGGCTGCGACATCGCGGTCGTCGAGGGTGTCATGGGACTGTTCGACGGCAAGATCGATATGACCGGCCCGGGGGAGGCCTCCGCCGAGGGATCGACCGCACGAGTGGCCGCCATGCTCGGTGCCCCGGTGATCCTGGTGGTCGACGCCCGCGGCCACAGTCAGTCGCTCGCCGCTGTGCTGCACGGGTTCTCGACGTTCGACGCCAGCGTCCGCATCGGCGGTGTGATTCTCAATCGCGTCGGCAGTCAGCGGCACGAGGACGTATTGCGTCAAGCGTGCGAACGGGTGGGCGTTCCGGTACTCGGCGCGTTGCCGCGCATGAGCGAACTGGTGGTCCCGTCACGGCATCTCGGGTTGATCACCGCAGTCGAACACGGGGGTGCCGCAACCGATGCCGTGGACGCGATGAGCGCTCTCGTCTCCCGGTTCGTCGACATCGAGGCAGTGAGCGCGCTGGCTCGATCGTCGGTGACAGCGCCGCAGTGGTCCCCGGAGAACGAGGTACGTACTTCCGAGGGATCGCCCGTGATCGCGGTGGCCGGTGGCCCCGCATTCACCTTCGGCTACACCGAACACGTCGAACTGCTCCGCGCAGCCGGGGCCGACGTCGCCGTGTTCGACCCGCTGCGTGACGGATTGCCGCCCGGCACAGCAGGAGTGGTACTCCCCGGCGGATTCCCGGAAGAACATGCGGCCGCACTGTCGGCGAACGAACTACTGCTCGCCGACATTCGAGCAGCGGCAGCCCAGGGCTTGCCGATCCATGCCGAGTGCGCCGGATTGCTGTATCTGGCACGGCGATTGGACGGTCATGCCATGGCGGGGGTCGTCGACGTGGACGCGGAATTCGGGAACACCCTCACTCTGGGATATCGCGATGCGGTTGCCCTCCAATCGTCGACGCTGTTCGACGCGGGTGCCCGCGTCACCGGACACGAGTTCCACCGAACGAAACTCGTGGGAGTGGAGCCTGCAGTAACGAACCGATTCAGGGACGTCCGCGAGAGCGCCCCGGCCGCCTGGGGCTGGCACAAGCAGAGCCCCGACGGCAGAACTGCGGCGCGCGAGGGCTTCGTGCAGGGCGGCGTCCACGCGTCCTACCTGCACACCCACGCCGCAGGGAATCCCGAGTCGATCACCCGATTCGTCTCCGCCGCAGTCGACTACGCGCGAGTGTAGGGGGGCGCGAGAATGCGGGTGGTCATCGGAATCGGTGCCCGAGCCGGCGTCGACGCCGCCGACGTCGTGGCCGCGATCTCGACGGTGCTGCAACCGAACTGGCGAGTCGAGGCCATCGCCTCGATCGACCGGAAAGCAGAACTGGTGGCGGCGGTGGCGTCGAGCATGGGGGTTCGGGGAGTCACTTACTCGGCAGAGGAACTCTCGTCGGTGTCGACTCCCCACACATCTCGGCGGGTGTACGACGCCGTGGGGAGTACGAGCGTGGCCGAAGCCGCGACCCTGCTCGCAGGCTCGGCGCAGCAGTTGCTGATCCCGCGAACGGTCGGCGGAAGAGTCACCGTTGCTGTCGCCGCGGTGAGCGAGGTCGCGGCGAATTCGCCCGACTGACTGGCGAAAGCCGGCCGACGAGGGCACTGTGAATCGAATGACTTCCGACAGCACCGTCCTACTCGGCCCGATCGTGCGGTACGTCGGCACCGAGACGGCGACCCTGTGGTTCGAGATGGCCGAATCGGCGAACATTACGGTCGTCACCGACGCCGACGTCCGGGGTTCCGAACGAACGTGGGGGGTGCACGGCCACCACTACGCGCTGGTGCCGCTCGAGGGATTACCGGCCAACGCGACGGTGCACTACGAGGTGTTCGTCGACGAGCGTCGCGTGTGGCCCCCGGAGGGTCGGACGGCCGCCATCCACACCGTCGATGCCGATGGACCCGTCACGTTGGCCTTCGGGTCGTGTCGGCGGGGTGACAACTACAGCGACGAATCGTTGAAGCAGATCGGAGCCGACGCCTTGGCCGGGCTGGGGAATGCGCTGATCGAGGAGGATCCGAGCCGATGGCCGCAGGCGCTGCTGCTCCTCGGTGATCAGGTCTACGCCGACGACCCGTCGCCGGAGATCGTCGAACGACTTCAGGCGCGCCGAAGCTCGGGCGAGGGACCGCAGAGCGCCATCGGTACCGACGCGGAGAACGAGATCTGCGATTTCGAGGAGTACTCCTGGCTGTACCGGGAATCGTGGGGACTCGAGCCGGTGCGAACTCTGATGGCGAGCATCCCGTCGTGCATGATTCTCGACGACCACGATCTGCGCGACGACTGGAACTCGTCCGCGTCGTGGCGGCGGGACATCGTGACTCGGCCGTGGTGGAACGATCGAGTCATCGGCGCGTACTCGTCCTACTGGGTGTACCAGCACCTGGGCAACCTCTCGCCCAAGGAACTGGCGCAGGACGAGATGTACGCCGCAGTTCGGTCGGCCGATACCGACGCCGATCGTGAAAAGCTGTTGGCCGACTTCGCGTTACGCGTGGACCGCAAGCCCGAGACCGGCCGCTGGAGCTTCTATCGCGATTTCGGTGATACCCGGCTGATCATGATCGATTCGCGATGTTCGCGGAATCTGGATCCGGACAACCGAGAGATGGTGGACGAGAAGGAATGGGCGTGGGTACGCGAGCGCGCACTCGAAGAAACCCCGCGGCACTTGCTGTTCGGTTCGTCGTTGCCCTATCTCATGCTGCCTGCCCTGCACTACCTCGAACAATGGAACGAGGCTGTGGCGCAGGGGAGTTGGGGATCCATGCCGGCCAAGGTGGCCGAGAAGATGCGGATCGGCCTCGATCTCGAACACTGGGCGGCCTTCACCAACTCGTTCAACGACATGGCGGCGTTGACGCGTGAGCTCTCGCGCGGCGAGAACAAACCCGCCTCGATCATGTGGCTCTCGGGCGACGTGCACTGCTCGTACGTGGCGAACGCGGACTTCGGGGTCGGCGGGCGCGAGGTACCGGCCACGTATCAGCTGACCATGTCGCCGTTCCGCAATCCGCTCGATCTGCCGATTCGTGCGGTCAACAAGCTGGCCATCAAACGTCCCGCCGCCCGCATTCTGTCGAAACTGGCGCGCGCGGCACACGTGGGCCCGTCCGGTGTCGAGTGGGAGGCCGAGGCAGGACCCTGGTTCGACAACGGTGTCATGCTGCTGACCCTGCACGGCGACTCCGCTCGGTTGCGGGTGCACCACGCCCACGTCGACGACGCCGGTAAGCAGGTTCTCACCGAGACATCGACCCTGGCCCTCGCCTAGAGAAGACACTGGCCCTCGCCCAGCGGACGAGTAAACGATTGGCCATCGCCGGGCCGATGAGGTTGGCTGGTTCGTTGTGGCCCACCTCGAACTCAACGACATCGTCTACTTCCTGCCCGACGGACGGCAGCTCCTCAACGGTGTCGGGTTTCGCGTCGGCGACGGTGCCAAGACCGCCCTCATCGGCCCCAACGGAACCGGCAAGACGACACTGACGCGCATCATCGCAGGCGACGAGACCCCCGACGAGGGGTCGGTGTCGCGCTCCGGCTCGCTCGGGGTGATGCGGCAGTTCGTCGGCCAGCTGCGAGACGACTCGACCGTTCGTGATCTGCTGCTGTCGGTTGCCTCCCCGGCCGTGCAGACGGCCGCTGCGGCCCTCGACGCCGCCGAGAACACGATGATCGAGGTCGACGACGAGAAGACCCAGATGAAATACGCGCAGGCCCTGTCGGATTGGGGCGATGTCGGCGGTTACGACCTCGAGCCGTTCTGGGACAAGGTCACCACAGCAGCACTCGGAATGCCGTTCGACCGCGCGAAGTGGCGCGCTGCGTCGACCCTCAGCGGCGGTGAGCAGAAGCGCCTCGTACTCGAAGCGTTGTTCGCCGGCTCGGACAATCTGTTGCTTCTCGACGAACCGGACAACTACCTCGATGTGCCGGGCAAGCGCTGGCTCGAAGCGACCATTCGGGATTCCGACAAGTCCGTTCTGTTCATCAGCCACGACCGAGAGCTCATCGCCAACGCCGCGAACCGGATCGTGACGTTGGAACCGGGCGTCAGCGGTGCCACCTCCTGGGTGCACGGCGGCGGGTTCGCGACGTATCACGCCGCGCGTGAGGACCGGAATGCTCGGCTCGACGAACTGCGACGGCGGTGGGACGAGGAACTGGTCAAACTCCGGGCGCTGGTGCTGCGCCTACGGGAGAAGGCCAAATTCAACGACGGGGTCGCCGCTCGCTACCACGCGTCCCAGACTCGGTTGGCCAAGTTCGAGGAGGCCGGACCGCCCGAAGCGGTGCCGTTGAAGCAGCACGTCACCGTGCGTCTGCGTGGTGGCCGAACTGCCAAGCGCGCGTTGGTCTGTACGGGTCTGGAACTGACCGGATTGATGAAGCCGTTCGACACCGAGATCTGGTACGGCGACCGCGTCGCGGTGCTGGGCTCCAACGGTTCCGGCAAATCGCACTTCCTTCGATTGCTGGCCAACGGTGGCACCGATCCCGAGAAGGAGCACGAGCCGGTTCAGGAACTGGCACTCGATCCGGTTCCGCACACCGGCACCGCGGTGCTCGGCGCTCGCGTCCGGCCCGGGCTGTTCGCCCAGACCCACACTCGGCCGGATCTCGCGGGCAACACGCTCCTCGACATCTTGCACATGGGCAACGAACACCGCGACGGAATGGGCCGGGAGGCCGCCAGTAGGGCACTGGACCGCTACGGTCTGGCCCGAGCCGCCGAACAGTCGTACGACAACCTTTCCGGCGGCCAGCAGGCGCGCGTGCAGATTCTGCTCCTCGAACTCTCCGGTGCCACCCTGCTGCTGTTGGACGAGCCGACCGACAACCTCGACCTCATGTCCGCCGACGCACTCGAA
Organism: Rhodococcus sp. BS-15; assembly: GCF_000813105.1. Lineage (NCBI taxonomy): Bacteria > Bacillati > Actinomycetota > Actinomycetes > Mycobacteriales > Nocardiaceae > Rhodococcus > Rhodococcus sp. BS-15. The sequence goes on from NZ_BAOX01000305.1 coordinate 5,029, forward strand.
GACGCGATCGCAGCGTTCGACGGCACCGTCATCGCCGTGACCCACGACCGCTGGTTCGCCCGCAGCTTCGACCGATTCCTCGTGTTCGGCAGCACCGGTCAGGCCTACGAATCCGATGAGCCATATGGGACGAAAAGCGGGTGCAGCGCGCGCGGTAGCGTTTCCTCTCGTGAACGCGACTGACTCTCCCTATCTGGTCGGCCTCAATCTGGAAGGTCGACGCGTCGTCGTGGTCGGTGGCGGCACCGTCGCGCAGCGTCGATTGCCGCTGCTGATCTCCTGTGGTGCCGTGGTACACGTCATCACTCGGGAGGCCACGCCCGCTGTGGAGGCGATGGCGACCTTCGGACAGGTGACGATGGAGTTGCGTGATTATCGGGAGGGCGACCTCGCCGATGCCTGGTACGCCGTCGCGTGCACCGACGAGGCCGAGACCAACATCGCCATCGTTGCCGAAGCCACTGCGTCCAGGATCTTCTGCGTGCGAGCCGACATCGCCAAGGACGGCACCGCGGTCACCCCGGCGTCGGCCGAGTGGGACGGGCTGACCCTCGGTGTCCTCGCCGGCGGCGAGCACCGTCGATCGGCCGCGGTCCGCAATGCCGTGATCGAAGCTCTGCAGTCCGGTGTGGTCGCCGATTCGGCACATGC
>NZ_BAOX01000304.1:0-5735 GCF_000813105.1 Rhodococcus sp. BS-15
CCGGTGCCCTTCTCGGCGATGATCTTGCACAGGCCTTCGCTGTCCTCCATCGCCCAGCCGTAGGCGACATCCCCGTAGTTCTGAACCTTGACGGTGATGTCCAGGCCCGCGTCACGGGCTTGATCCTCGGTCATGCCCACCTCGGCGATCTGCGGATCGGTGAACACCGCCGCGGGAACGAATCGGTGGTCGTTGGTGCGCAGTGCGGCGGTGTCCCCGCGCCACGCGTCGTGCAGCAGGTTGTGCTGAACCACTCGTGCTTCCTGGTTGGCCACATGCTTGAGCTGGTAGGGCGACGAGACGTCGCCGAGAGCGAACACGCCCTCGGCGGTGGTGCGGCCGAACTCGTCCACCACGATGCGTCCCTCGTCGTCCATGGCGATGCCTGCCGTGTCCAGACCGAGACGGTCACCGTTCGGCTCACGGCCCACAGCGATGAGGAAGGCGTCGCCGACAACCTTGGTGCCGTCGGCCAGTTCGATTCCGTGCAGTGTGCCGTCGGTCGCGGGCCGGGTCTCACCGGAGTCGAGATGGACGTCCCACTTGGCGCGGGCGAGATCGGTGAACCGCTGCGAGATGTCGGCGTCCAGCGCGCGGAGCAAGGTGTCCTTGCGGGCGACGATCGACACCTTGGAGCCGAGGGCGGAGAACACGTGCGCGAATTCCGCTGCGATGTAACCGGATCCGAGAATCACCAGATGCTCGGGCAGCTCGCGCAGACGCATCACGTCGCCGTTGGTGTGGTACTTCACGCCCGAATCGGCGAAGGACTGCGGCACCACCGGCCGGGATCCGGCAGCGATGACGATCTGGTCGGCGGTGATGACGGTGCCCGTGCCGGTATCGATCGTGCGCGGGCCGACGAAGGTGGCATGCCCCTCGAACAGGGTGACATTGGGGCTGCCCTCGGCGCGGTAGCGCTTGCCGCCCTCCGAGATGGGGTCGATGCGGCCGAAGACGCGGTCGACGATGTTCGGCCAGCGCACCGCGTCCACATGGGCGTCGACACCGTATTTCGCGGAATCACGCACCGTCCGCGCAACTTCGGCTGCGTAGACGAACATCTTCGTGGGAATGCAGCCGACGTTGAGGCAGGTGCCGCCGAAGGTCGAGTTCTCTTCGAGCAGAGCGATCTTCTTGTCCTCGAAGCGCGAATCGGCGATGGAGTTGCCGGATCCGGAGCCGATGATCGCGACGTCGAAATGCTCGGTCATGAAATGTGCCCGCTCTCGGTGTGGTCCTTGCCCGACGCGTGGTCGGAGCTCTCGCTTCGATGCAACCAGTCGATCCACTCGTCCATTTCCTCGAAGGCCCGCGCTCGTGGGGCCTCGGTGGACAGGAAGACGTCGTGGCGGGCCCCCTCGATGGGCACGATCGTGGTGCGGTCACCCAGGCAGCCGGCCCAGCGGGCGATCTGGCGAACGTCCAGTACGGCATCTGCGGCGTCGACGGCGGAGCTGTACCGGCGTGAGAAGTGCGTCACTTTCGAGCGCAGAATCAGTGCGGGGATGCCGATGTCGAGGCCGCGATGGAGTTCGGCGTGACCGTGGCGGACGGCGCGGATCCAGCCGAAGGTGATGGGGAAGCCGGCGAGTGGCTTCCAGTCGAGGTCGTAGTCCCATTCGCCCTTCTCGGACGCAGCGAGCGACAGACCGTAGGTGTCGAGGCCGCCGCCGGGGACCTGCGCCTTGGACCGGAATCGGCCGATGACGTCGATCGCTGCGGTGCCGACGCTGCGAATGGCGGGCGGACCCTGCAGGTCGAACCAGGGGCTGTTGAGCACCACGCCTGCCAGGCCGAGGCCTGCGGACCCGCCTTCTCGGCGGTTGAGGCGGTTCAGCCAGAGCGGCAGTACGAGCCCTCCCGTCGAGTGCGCCATGAGCAGCACCGGGGCGTCGGCGCGTTCGGCGCGGACCAGGGCGAGAGCCTCGTTGAGCTCGGTGTCGTACATCGCCAGATCGGTTACGAAGTGCGCGGTCTGACCCTCACGGCGCGAGCGTCCGCATTTACGCAGGTCCAGTGCGTAGAAGGCGTACCCCTTGGCGGCGAAGTGTTCAGCGATGTGTCGCTGGAAGAAGTAGTCGGTGAAACCGTGGACGTAGATCACCGCGCGCTCGAAGTTCGCAGCGCCCGAGGGTTGATACCGCACGAGAGTGGCCTCGACCTGCCCCTCGCCGTCCGGATCGTCACCGAGTGGAATGGTCGTCTGTTCGTAGCCGTCGCCGAGGACATCGGGCACCCAGGTAGTCACAGATCACAACTGTAGTGGGCGCCGCGGACGGCGTCCGAGGAGCACAATCGAGACCGGGTTGACGTGGTGTCCGATGGGGTAGGCCCAGCTAGTAACCTGACCGCACCGGGTGAGTAGCCCCTCTACAGCAGAGTTCTTCGGTCGATGCCGCCACCGGCCGAGATCTCGACAGACAAGGAAGTCGATTCTCCAGTGTCCAAAGATGAGCAGGGTAAGCGGATCAAGACCGACGTCGTTCTGGTCGGTGCCGGAATCATGAGCGCCACCCTCGGTGCGCTGCTCCGTCAGCTCGAGCCGAACTGGTCGATCGACGTCTACGAGCGGCTCGACGCGGCCGCGGCCGAGAGCAGCGACGCGTGGAACAACGCGGGCACCGGTCACTCGGCACTGTGCGAGCTGAACTACACGCCGCAGAACAAGGACGGCAGCGTCGATATCGCCAAGGCGCTCAACGTCAACGAGCAGTTCCAGGTGTCGCGTCAGTTCTGGGCCCACGGCATCGAGACCGGTGTTCTCTCCGACGCCAAGAACTTCATCAACCCCATTCCGCACGTGAGCTTCGTGCACGGGGCCGAGAACGCGAAGTACCTCCGGGCTCGGTACGAGGCGCTCGTGGGCAACCCACTGTTCGCAGGCATGGAGTACATCGACTCCAAGGACGAGTTCTCGGCGCGACTGCCGTTGATGGCCAAGGGCCGTGACTTCTCGGATCCGGTGGCGCTGAACTGGAGCCAGGAGGGCACCGACGTCGATTTCGGCGCACTCACCAAGCAGCTGCTGAACTACCTGTCGTCCGCGGGCGGCACCGTGCACTTCGGCCACGATGTGCGCAACATCACCAAGCAGTCCGACGGCACCTGGGACGTCAAGGTCGCCAACCAGCGCACCGGCGCGAAGAAGACCGTCAACGCCAAGTTCGTGTTCGTCGGTGCAGGCGGCGGCGCACTGCACCTGCTGCAGAAGTCCGGGATCGCGGAGATCAAGGGATTCGGCGGCTTCCCGGTCAGCGGCGAGTGGTTGCGGTGCACCGATCCGGCACTGATCGAGCAGCATTCGGCCAAGGTGTACGGCAAGGCGTCGGTCGGAGCTCCGCCGATGTCGGTGCCGCACCTCGACACCCGCGTGATCAACGGCCAGCAGGGTCTGCTGTTCGGCCCGTACGCCGGTTGGTCGCCCAAGTTCCTCAAGCAGGGCAAGATCACCGACCTGCCCAGCTCGGTCAAGCCCGGCAACCTGATGTCGATGCTCGGAGTCGGCGTGACCGAACTCGGACTCGTCAAGTACCTGGTCAGTGAGTTGGCTCAGTCGCAGGCGGATCGTGTCGAGACGCTGCGCGAGTTCGCGCCCTCGGTGCTCGGCGAGAACTGGGAGCTCGTCACCGCGGGTCAGCGCGTCCAGGTGATCCGTAAGAAGGGTCGCGGCGGCGTGCTCGAATTCGGCACCGCTGTGGTCAACGCTGCGGACGGCACGATCGCGGGACTGCTCGGTGCCTCGCCCGGTGCTTCCACCGCTGTTCCGGCCATGCTGGACGTGCTGCAGCGTTGCTTCGGAGACAAGTACGACGCATGGCAGCCAAAGCTCAAGGAAATGGTCCCTCGCTCGGGGTCAAGCTGGCGCAGAACAGCTCGTTGTTCGACGAGGTCTGGGGCTGGACGTCGAAAACACTGGAACTCGAAAACACGCGTGAGCTCGCACAGTCCACGGGTGTGTGATAGCAAAAGGTATGAATACGCAAGCAGCAGCTCTCAAACGATCATGGGCACTAGACCTGTCCAACAGCACGTTGTACGACCTGTTGAAGCTGCGTGTCGAGGTGTTCGTGGTCGAGCAGGCGTGTGCGTACCCGGAGTTGGACGGGCGTGACCTGCTGACCGAGACACGGCACTTCTGGCTCGAACGGGACGGCGAAGTGGTGTGCACACTCCGCTTGCTCGAGGAGCACGACGACGGCGAGAAGGCGTTCCGTATCGGCCGGCTCTGCACGCAGCGCTCGGCCAGGGGACAGGGCCACACCACGCGAATTCTGCGGGCCGCGCTTGCCGAGGTCGGCTCTGCCCCGTGCCGGATCAACGCTCAGAGCTACCTCGTCGACATGTACGCCAAGCACGGGTTCCTGCCCGACGGCGAAGAAGTTCTCGAGGACGGCATCCCGCACACCCCGATGCGTCGGGGCGGCGGCACCGCCTGGAGCGAGGCCTGACCTTTCGCAGTACTCGATTACCAGTGAGGTCATTCCGCAGGCTCCACTCCCGGAACGAATGCCACACCCGGTCCAGACCGTGTGTGGCATTCGTTCGTTCGGCGGTAGTGTTCCGTTCGAAGTCGGTCGCGGAGAAGTCCTGTGTCAATCAGGCGCGGTCCCGCCACTGTGTTCAGGAGAATCTTCGATCAGGAGATTTCCCTGTCAGCCAGATCGCCGCCCGGCTTCGCGTATCTCGACCGAACGTCCGGCGCGGAACTCCGGGCACGAAGGGAATTGGCTGTGCAGCGAAGTAGGAGTGTTCCCGAACCGGGATATCCGTTCAGTGCGATCGTCGGTCAGGATCAACTGAGGTTGTCGTTGATTCTGTGCGCCGTGCACCCCGGTATCGGCGGTGTACTGGTGCGAGGAGAGAAGGGCACCGCGAAATCGACGGTGGTGCGCGCACTCGCGACCCTGCTGCCTGCTGTGGAGGACGAGGACGGCTCGCGCCCGGCGAAGCTCGTCGAACTCCCGGTGGGGGCAACCGAGGACAGAGTGGTGGGGTCCATCGACCTCGAGAAGGTTCTGCGCGACGGCGAGCGTGCGTTTCAACCCGGTCTCCTCGCGGCCGCGCACCGTGGTGTTCTCTACGTCGACGAAGTGAACCTGCTGCACGATCATCTGGTCGACGTGCTGCTCGACGCGGCCGCAATGGGCCGGGTGCACGTCGAGCGTGACGGTGTATCTCATTCTCACCCTGCGCAATTCGTGCTCGTCGGCACGATGAATCCCGAGGAGGGTGAGCTTCGCCCGCAGCTGCTCGACCGGTTCGGTCTGGCTGTGGAGGTGACGGCTTCGCGGGACGTGGACGTCCGAATGAACGTCGTCCGCCGCCGGATGAACTACGAGCGTGATCCGCACGCGTTCGCCGCCGAATTCCGCAACGACGACATCGCCGTGGCCGAGCAGATTCTGGCCGCCCGGAAGATTCTCGACGATGTGGTGTTGAGCGACAAGGAACTTCGTCGTATCGCGGCGCTGTGTGCGTCCTTCGACGTCGACGGTATGCGCGCCGATCTCGTTCTGGCTCGTACCGCGTCCGCCCACGCCGCCTGGCGAGGCGCGAGCGAGGTGGCCGAGGAGGACGTGCGGATTGCCGCCGAACTGGCTCTGCCGCACCGGCGTCGGCGCGATCCCTCCGACGAGCCGGGCATCGAAGACAAACAGTTGGACGAGGCCATGCGGGACGCCGCCGAACAGGCCGAGCAACAACCCGATCCGGAGCCCGACCCCGACGGCGGA
>NZ_BAOX01000303.1:0-5742 GCF_000813105.1 Rhodococcus sp. BS-15
TGGCGAAGCACCACCGACGTCCGCGTCAGCACGGTTCGCGGAGCCACGAGCTACCGTCCCGCCAGCTCGCCGAGGACCGGAACGAGCAAGCGAAGCGCGAGACCGCGATGCGAGGCGGCATCCTTCTCCCCCGGGCTCAGCTGCGCGGCGCTGCGGCCGTCACCCTCGGGCACGAAGATGGGGTCGTAGCCGAAGCCGTTCTCCCCCTTCGACTCTCGCCCCACTGCACCGCGCCACTCACCGCGGACCACGGTTTCGATGCCGCCGGGAATCACCAGGGCGCACGCCGAGACGAATGCAGCTCCGCGACGCTCGTCGGGGGTGTCACTGAGCTGCGCCAGAACCAGTGCGGTATTGGCCTCGTCCTGCCCGTGCGTACCGGACCAACGCGCCGAGAGCACTCCGGGCATCGCGTTCAGGGCATCGATCTCGATCCCGGAATCGTCGGCCACACAAGGTAATCCGGTGGCCGCCGCGCCATCACGTGCCTTGGCGAGCGCATTTTCCTCGAAGGTCGCTCCGGTCTCGGGAGCCTCCGGGAACGGCGGCACCTCGTCCAGGCCCACCAGTTCGATTCCGGCCACTCCGGCAGCGTCGAGCACCCGCCGGAGTTCGCGCAGCTTCTTCGCGTTCCGGCTCGCGACCAGAAGCTTCGAGTCAGGCACCGAACTTCTTCTTCGATTCCGCGGCTGCAGGCTCGGGCAGTTCGCCGGGGTACGGCAATGCCAGGGCTTCCTTCTGCACCTCGAACAACTTCTCGATGCCGACGAATGCGGAGTCGAGCAACTTGTCGAGTGTGGTTCGCGGGAAGGTCGCGCCCTCCCCGGTGCCCTGGATCTCCACGAGCGTGCCGGTGTCGGTGGCGACGACGTTCATGTCGACCTCGGCGCGAGAATCTTCCTCGTAAGGCAGATCGAGACGCACTCGGCCGTCGACGACGCCGACGCTGACTGCGGCGATCATGCACGAGATGGGCTGCGGATCGGCCAGTCGTCCCGCTGCTCGCAGATAGGTGACCGCGTCGTTGAGAGCGACGAACGCGCCGGTCACCGCCGCGGTACGGGTACCACCGTCGGCCTGGAGTACATCACAGTCGAGGGCGATGGTGTTCTCGCCGATCGCAGCGAGGTCGATGCATGCTCGCAGTGAGCGTCCGACCAATCGAGAGATTTCCTGGGTGCGCCCACCGACCTTGCCCTTGACGGACTCGCGGCCGTTGCGGGTGTGGGTGGCCGCGGGGAGCATCGCGTACTCGGCGGTGAGCCAACCGAGACCGGATCCCTTTCGCCAGCGCGGGACGCCCTCCTCGACGCTGGCCGTACACATCACCCTGGTGTTGCCGAACTCGACCAACACCGACCCTGCCGGGTGGCTGGTGAATCCGCGGGTGATCTTGATGGTGCGGAGCTCGTCGTCCGCCCTGCCGTCTTCTCGTCTGGACACGACTCGAAGCCTAGCGCGTCGTCAGACGGTGAAGACGTCCCCTGGCAGAACCGCGTGCACCGGTCCGCTGAACTCTGCCTTCGCCTCGGCGATGACATCCTCCCGCGAGGTCCACGGCGGAATATGGGTCAGCAACAGCTCCCCTACCCCTGCCTCTCGCGCGATTCGGCCCGCCTCGGTTCCGGACAGGTGCACTCCCTCCGGCCGCTCGGGACTGTCGGTCCAGGACGCCTCGCACAGGAACATGTCGGCTCCGTGCGCCAGATCTCGCACCGCCTGGCACATTCCCGTGTCTCCGCTGTACGCGAACGTGCGGCCGTGCGCCGTGGTGACGCGCATGCCGTACGACTCCGGCGGATGGAACACCTGCCGAGCCAGAATCGACAACTTCCCGAACTCCACGGTGCGTCCGTCCACCCAGCGACGCAGGTCGATGGTGTCGGACATGTCGTCGATCTGCCCACCGCACTCGGCCGAGGCGACTCCGAGCCGGAACGCCGTGTCCTTGGGTCCGTAGACGATCGCTCGCCCCTCCGGCGGAGTGGGATGGTAACGACGCCACACCAGCAGACCCGGAACGTCGAGGCAGTGATCGGCATGCAGATGCGAGAGCAGAACGCTCACATCTCCCGGATCGGCGTAACGCTGCAACGCCCCGAGGATGCCGGGTCCGAAGTCGAGGACGACCGGCGCGGTCTCCTCTTCTTCCAACAAGTAGCCCGACGCGGGTGAATCGGGTCCGGACACACTGCCCGAACATCCCAGGACGGTAATTCGCATGAAAGCCATGCTGCCACGCCGAGCGCATCACTCGAAACGTTCGGGCAGTATTCACAGCGCGAGTCGGCGAAATTCACCACCGACCACGGGTGTGTCTGCAGTTACCTCGAACCTACGAAGTGGGCCGATCGAGCGATTTCGCGCGGGCCCGCTCGGCTCGCGCGTCGGCGGACAGCAGTCGAGCGGCAACCACTCCGCCCACCGCGCCGAACAGATGCCCCTGCCAGGAGACGTTCGGCTCGCTCGGGAGCACACCCCACAGTGCGCTGCCGTACAGCACGAACACCACCACGCCGATCGCGAGTTGACCGAGTTTGCGGGTGAAGAAGCCGCGCACCAACAGGTATGCGATGAAGCCGAAGATCAGAATCGACGCACCGATCGTGTTCGTGTACGAACCGGCGGTGAGCCAGGTACCGAACCCGCCGACCACCCAGATGATCCCGGTGGCCGCCAGACCCCGCGCCAGTCCGGAGAGCAACACCAAAAATCCGAGCACGATGATCGGCACGGTGTTCGCGATCAGATGCTGCCAGTCGTCGTGCAGCACGGGCGCGAACAGAATACCCCACAACCCCTCGACCGAACGGGCCTGGATCCCGTTGCGTTCGAGCCTCGACCCGCTGGCCACATCGATGAATTCGATGACCCACAGCAGTACGGTGAATGCTCCCACCAGGACGGCGGCCTGCATCCAGACCGGCCGCTCGCGCTCGACGGGACGGTTACTGATCTCGCTCATGATCGCCTCCGGATTCGGTCCCTCCACGGTACCGGGCAGAGGTATCGCGCGAGCTGCGCTCAGGCTCCCGATCCACCGAACGCGGACGTGAAGATCTGGCGGTACGTGGGGATGCCGGCCACCGAGGTGGCGTCGAGCAGGGCCGCGACGATGGCTCGCTCGACGACGATCGCCGCGGCCTCGGTGACCGCAGCCAGTACCGGGAGTTCGGCCGAGAACGCGGCGGGCACCGAGGACTCTGCGGTGACGGGTCTGGTGCCGGTGGACACGGCGAAGATCGTGTCGCCGTCGAGCGGCGAGTGTGCCGGTCGAACGGCCCGCGCCAGACCGTCGTGACCGGCGACGGCAATCCGCTTGCACGACGCCGACGACAACGCGGCATCGGTGGCGACAACCCCGATCGTGGTGTTGAGCGCAGTGCCCTTTGGTTCGAGGGCGAGCGCGGCCCACAGCTGGTTCACGTCGGGCTTGCGCATACCGAACGCCGTAGGCCCGAGCGTGCCGACACCCCACAGCAGGCCGGTACGCGGGTCGAACACCGCGCCCACCGGATTGGCGACCATCAGCGCCGCCACGGTGACCCCGTCGGCAGGGCCGCCCTCGATCACCGTGCTTGCGGTGCCGACACCGCCTTTGAGCACTCCGGCTCGGGCACCGACACCTGCACCGACCGATCCTGTCGCGAACTCGGTCGCCGCTGCTGCCGCGGCGAGATAGCCGAACTCTGCCGTCGGGCGGGAAGTCCAATCGCCGACCGGAAGATCGAAGATCACCGCGGCCGGCACGATCGGTACGACGTGATCGGGGCTCCCCATGGGAATGCCCTGGCCGTGTTCTTCGAGCCACCGCATGACGCCGTCGGCCGCGGCGAGCCCGTAGGCACTGCCCGCGGTCAACAGGATCGCGTGGACGTGCTGGACGGAATGGCTGGGATCGAGCAGATCGGTCTCGCGAGTCCCCGGCCCGCCGCCGCGAACATCGACAGCCGCCGTCGCACCTCCCAGCGCACGAACCACCGTGCAGCCGGTCGCCGAGCCGGAACCCATGGTGGCATCACCGTCGCGTTCGTGATGATGACCGACCAGCAGACCCGCCACGTCGGTCAGGGAATCCCGCGGTCCGGGAGTCTGGAAAGCAGCGGTCACGCGTGCGTCCTAGGGAATGAGGACCTGTACGAGTGAATCCTGCATCCAGGTCAGCCAGTGGTACACGTCGAGATGTGGAGCCCGAGGATCGCCTTCGTCGAGGACATCGGGTGTATCCGCGCTGATGCCCAGCGTGGTGCCGAGCGCCAACCTCACGTCGTTGAGGCCAGTCAACCATGCATCCGCCTGCTCCTGGGTGAGCACGATTTTGCCACCGGACTCGGGAAGAGTGGCCAGGATCATCGATCCCGCGGCCATCTTCTCGTCGATGATCTCGGGCTCGTGCAGTCCGCGCAGTGCACCGTTGAGATCTGCCGGGTCCTCCTCGTCGCGGCCGGGGTCGGCGCGATGGAAGTCCGGCAGCAGCCGCGCCAGTGCGGCATCCTCGGGCGGGCTGTTGTGCCCGGTACGAAGACCGGTCAGTGCCGCGAGTTCGTCGGTGGGGGCAGCGGCAGAACGATCGCGCAGCAATCCGAGAACCGAGCCGACCAGCGATCGGAGCACGGCGGCCTCACGAGCATCGATCTCGGACTTGATCTTGACCCCGGACAACGAATTCCGTCTCGTCCACGTGCGCACTGTTGCTGATGTCCTGTCTCGGGAAAGGGGTGGACTACTACTTGTCCTGCTGCATGGTGGCCCACAGACCCGCCGCGTGCAGCCGTCGAACATCGTTCTCCATCGCGTCGCGCTCACCGCTCGACACCACGGCCTTGCCTTCGGAGTGCACCTGCATCATCAGCTCGGTCGCCTTGGCCTTGCTGTAGCCGAAGAGCTTCTGGAAGACGTAGGTGACGTAGTGCATCAGGTTGACCGGGTCGTCCCAGACGATGGTGACCCAGGGGGTGTCGTGAGATTCGTCGGCCGCAACGGCCTCGGTCTGCGCCGGGACCGCCTGCGGTGACGCGGCGACGACGTCCCCAGCCGAGAAGCCGTCCACTGGCAGAGATCCATCCACCGTCAACCAAGGCATGCCCAACAGGGTACGGCGTATCGGGCCAGCGTCCCACGCTCGCCCCTTCGCTCGTAGTGTGGGCGAGGTGAGCAACGACGCGACCACAGATCACGCGAGTTCCAGCGACGGCGTGAGCACTGCACTGCTGACCGATCAGTACGAGTACACGATGCTGTCGGCGGCTCTGGCCAGCGGCTACGCCGATCGAATCTGCAGCTTCGAGGTGTTCGCGCGCAGGTTGCCCGGCGGTCGACGATACGGAGTCCTCGCGGGCACCGGACGCATTCTCGACGCGATCGCGCGCTTCCGATTCGGGCCGGACGAGCTGCGGATCGTCTCCGAATTCCTCGACCACGCCACCGTCGAGTGGTTGCGGGGCTACCGCTTCACCGGCGACATCGACGGTTACCGCGAGGGTGAGCTGTACTTCCCCGGCTCCCCGGTCATGACGGTTCGCGGCACGTTCGCCGAGTGCGTCGTCCTCGAAACGCTCGTGCTTTCCATCCTCAATCACGACAGTGCGATCGCGTCCGCGGCAGCGCGGATGGTCACGTCCGCCAAATCTCGGCCGATCATCGAGATGGGTTCGCGTCGCACCCACGAGGAAGCCGCCGTCGCCGCCTCCCGCGCGGCCTACCTCGCCGGGTTCACCGCAACATCCAACCTCGAGGCCGTCC
>NZ_BAOX01000302.1:0-5748 GCF_000813105.1 Rhodococcus sp. BS-15
CAGTGGTATGGATATCGGGGGCTTCGGCCGACCCGTGTGCAGTGGAATCCTGGACGCTGGTCATGGGGAACCACTTTAACTGCGAGTGTGATCTGCGCCCCGACCGAGGGTGGTTCGCCGAGGTCGTCGGCCTGTCGGAAGAGCCCATATGCTGGTGCGCATGTGGACAAACCTCGACCGCCCACCACTGGACGTTCGCGCGCTTCGCCGGGCATTGGTGGACGGCCCGCAGGCCTCCTGGTCGCGGGTGGACGTGGTAGCGGAAACCGGTTCGACCAATGCCGACCTGATCGCGGGGGCAGCGAACTACGCCGACCGCACGGCACTGATCGCCGAACATCAGGACAGCGGACGCGGCAGGCACGCGCGACCGTTCTCCGGCGCGCCGCGGTCACAGATTCTGGTGTCGATGCTGCTGAAGTTCCCGGGAATCGATCCGGCGGTGCTCGGGTGGGTGTCGCTCATGACCGGAATCGCTCTGGTCGACGCGTTGCGCACCGTCGGTGAAGTCGATGCTCGACTGAAATGGCCCAACGACGTCCTCATCGGTGGCAAGAAGGTCTCGGGCATCCTGGCCGAGGTCGCCGCACACGGACCGTCGCCCACTGTCGTCATCGGTCTCGGAGTGAACGTGTCGATGACGGTCGACGAGCTGCCGGTGCCCACGGCAACGTCACTGGCGCTGGAGGGGGCCGCGGTTCTCGACCGCGACACGTTGGTTCGGGCGATTCTGCGTGGAATGGCCGCCGAGGTGGACTCGTGGCGGGACTCGAACTGGAACACCGACGCCTCGTCCACCGGTACCGGGAGAGGTGCGGCACCATCGGGCAGCGCGTGCGAGTCGATCTGCCCGGCGGCGACGAGAAGGTCGGAACCGCGGTCGACGTCGACGAGCACGGCCGGATCGTGATCGAGGTCGAGCAACCGGGGTCCGACCGGCCGTCGGTGCTGGCCGTAGCGGCCGGTGATGTCACTCATCTCCGACCTCTCCCGTGAGACCATATCGACTCGACGGAAGTCGTAGCGAGTAGTCAGGAGTGCACGTGGCTTATCCACAGGACGCGTTGGCCGACGAGGAAGAGCTCCTGCTTCATCATCACCCCCACTGGAAGATGCTCGTCCTGCCGTCGGTGACCTTCGTGCTCGTCACGGGCCTGGCAGGCGTCGGCCTCGGGGTCGCGAGTGCGCGGCTGGAATCGACCGCTGCGAACGTCGCCATGATCGCCACCGCTGTGCTGTGGGCGGCGATCGTCGTGTGGCGTTGCCTGGTGCCGCTGATCAGCTGGAAGTGCACGCACTTCATCGTCACCGATCGACGAGTGCTGATCAGGCAGGGCGTGCTCACCCACTCCGGCATCGACATTCCGATGAGCCGAATCAGCAACGTCCAGTTTCGACACGGACTGATCGACCGGATGTTGCGGACCGGCACGCTCATCATCGCCTCGGCATCGGACGATCCACTCGAGTTCGACGACATTCCGCATGTACAACGCGTGCATTCCTTGCTCTACCAGCAGGTATTCGATTCGATGGAGTACCGCCGCGAATCCGTGCACGGCCGGGAGGCTGCGTTCGAGCCGATGCCCGAGGATTCGGCTGCCGAGTCCAAGCCCGGTTGGCGAGCTGGAAAACGCAGGTAACACAGGCTGTTCTCACCTTCGAACCGTATGGTGACCGATGTGACCGACGTGCTGCTTGCCGAAGACGACGAAGCCATCGCTGCGCCCCTGTCCCGAGCTCTCGGGCGCGAGGGCTACACGGTGACCGTCGAACAGACCGGCCCCGCAACCCTTCAACGCGCGCTGGACGGAAAATTCGATCTGCTGATACTCGACCTCGGCCTACCGGGGATGGACGGCCTCGAAGTGTGTCGGCAGGTGCGTGCCAACCGATCCGAGGTTGCCGTACTCATGCTCACCGCACGAACCGACGAGGTCGACTTCGTGGTCGGTCTCGACGCCGGGGCCGACGACTACGTCGGCAAGCCCTTCCGGCTCGCCGAGCTCATGGCCCGCGTACGTGCGTTGCTTCGTCGCCGTGGTGCCGGGGAGGACTCCCCGATCGAGGTCGGTGCCATTCGCCTCGAACCCGCTGCTCGACGCGTCCTGGTCGGCGGCAGCGAGATATCTCTCGCCAACAAGGAATACGAGCTGCTCAAGGTTCTGCTCGACCATGCGGGTCAAGTCGTCTCTCGCGAAGTGATCCTGCGTGAGGTCTGGGGCGACGCGGAGCTGCGCGGATCGAAGACCCTCGACATGCACATGTCCTGGCTGCGTCGCAAGATCGGCGACGAGGGACCGGTGGCCGAGCGTCGTATCGCGACGGTGCGCGGCGTCGGCTTCCGTATCAACAGCGACTAGCGGTCGATGCGGCGTCGAATTCTGGTCTCGATTCTCGCTGTCGTCGTCATGACGGCGTTGCTGCTCGGTTTGCCGCTGATGTACACCGCTTGGTTGTGGGTGGAGGATTTCACGCGCAACGACCTGCAGGCACGCCTGGATCGAATGGCGGCGGAGATCATCTCGCAGGAAGGGTCGACCGGGCTGATCGAGGGCCAGCTCGACATCGGCTCACTCCGGTTGGCGATCCCGCAGGGTGGCCGGCTCGTGGTCATCTACCCGACCCCCGAGGATGCCGCATCGCGCGCGGACATCGGACAGTCCTCCGTGCCTCGACCACTGGTGGAGTCGCTGTCGATGGGTACCTCGGGTTCGCTTCGGCTCGAAGTGCCGTCCGACGACATGCGTTCTCTTCAGCGTCAGGCGCTCGGAGCGGTGACCCTCGTCGTTCTCGCCTCTGCGATGGCAGGCACCGTCGTGGCCGTCGTGACAGCCAAGCGGCTGGCCGATCCGCTGCAGGATGTGGCGCGGCGAGCTGCTCGCTTGGCGGAGGGCGACTTCCGGCCGGACCCACGACGGCACGGCATCGCCGAGCTCGATCGGGTCTCGGAAGTTCTCGACTCGGCCACCGTCGAGATCGCCGGACGGCTGCAGCGTGAGCACACGTTGGTCGCCGATGTCTCGCATCAGCTCCGCAGCCGCCTGACCGCTGTCCGCCTACGCCTGGACGAGATTTCGACGCACCCGGATCCGGCGGTGGTCGACGAGGCCAACGAGGCGATGGATCAGGTGGACCGACTGACCCTTGCCATCGACGAGCTCGTTCGATCCTCTCGTAGTGACGGCGCGGCCGACGCGCACGAGGTCTCGGTCGTCGAGGAACTGATCGGCACCATCGTCGAATGGCAGCGAAACTTCGAGGACGCGGGACGGACCCTGGTGATCAAGGGTGACGTGGATCTGAAGGCCTCGGTGACCGGATCGCGGTTACGCGAAGCGGTCTCGGTACTGATCGACAATTCTCTGGTGCACGGAGACGGGACGTGCACGGTGGCGGTTCGGGCCGTCTCGGCCGTCGAGAGCACCGAGAGACGCCGTGAACGACTGGTCTGTGTCGAGGTTTCGGACGAGGGGCCGGGGGTGAGCAACGAACTCGCTCCGCACATCTTCGACCGTGGATTCTCCGGAGCCGGTTCCACCGGTGTCGGGCTCGCTCTGGCCCGGGCCCTGATCGAGGCGGACGGCGGCAGGCTGGAATTGCAGCGACGCGTCCCGCGCTCTTCTCGGTGTTCCTGCCTGCGTGGCGTGAACCGTCGCCTGCCGTGCCTCGACGCGAGCCGCGCTGAGCGTCTCAGGGTTGGTCGAGTGCGTCCGCTGCGTCGGTCGGGTCCTCGTTGCGTTCGGCGTCCACTTCCAGGATCGTCCGCGCATTGTCCTCGGGAAAAGCGAAGCGGCGCAGTGCCCAGAACCGGAATGCCATCTGCAGCAGGTTGCCGATGATGTAGTTGAGGACGAAGTCGATGATGACCACCGTCGTCAGGGATTCGCTGGTGTCGCGAATGTCGAAGATGTTGTTCGCGATCCACAGGGGGCCGGCTGCGATGAGCACACCGATGCCGCTGATCGCGAAGAAGAGCAGTGCCTCGTGGTGTCGCTCGCGTCCGCCGCGATGCTTGAAGGCCCACTCGCGGTTGAGGAAGTAGCTGAGCAGGGTGGCGAGAACACCCGAGATGATCTTGGCGATCACGGGCTTCTGCTCGAGCACCGTCAGGCTCAGTGAATAGAAGATGACGAGGTCGAAGACCATCGTCGTGCCACCCACGATGGCGAACTTGATCAGCTCACTGTGCCGAATCGCGAGATCCCGAATGGGCGTGGGTAAGCGTTGAAGCACGCTTGCGATCGTCGGCACAACGGTGAAGTCTACGAAACACACCCCGGTTTCGCCGAACCGAGGCTCCGATCATCAGGGTTTCCACAGGTCCTCGCCCAGCTTGCCGTCTTCCGTGCCAGACGCCGGGTCGTACCGAATGCGCGCGACATGACACCATGGTGAGCCGTGACAGGTACCGAACCGCGCCCCACTGCTGCGCGCCCGTCGTCGACCGGAATGCCCGTGGTGACGATGATCGGCGGTGGTCAGCTCGCCCGAATGACTCATCAGTCCGCGATCGAGCTCGGACAGACTCTTCGCGTCCTCGCCGCGGGGGCCGACGAGCCGGCAGCTCAGGTCAGCCCTGACGTCGTCTTCGGGCACCACGACGATCTCGATGCGCTGCGCACGGCCGCGACCGGTTCCAATGCGCTCACCTTCGATCACGAGCAGGTGCCCACCGAGCACCTCGAGACTCTCGTGGCAGAAGGCGTCAACGTACAACCGCCGCCGAGCGCGTTGATTTTCGCCCAGGACAAACTTCGGATGCGTCGCAAGCTCGCCGAACTCGGCGCGCCCGGCCCCGCCTACGCCGAGGTCTCGTGGGCGCAGGACGCGATCGCGTTCGGAGACGAGCACGGGTGGCCGGTGGTGCTCAAGGCAGTTCGCGGCGGCTACGACGGGCGCGGAGTGTGGATGCCCGCCGACGCCGAGGAAGCCGAGGCGATCGTCACTGCCCAACTCGACCTGGGTGTACCGCTCATGGTGGAGGAGAAGGTGGCCATGCGCCGCGAGCTGTCGGCCATGGTCGCACGGTCGCCGTTCGGCCAGGGAGCTGCATGGCCCGTCGTGCAGACCGTGCAGCGCAACGGCCAGTGCGCCGTCGTGCTGGCACCGGCTCCCGACCTCGACGAGGACGTGGCCACGTTCGCAGGCAGGCTGGCACTCGACATCGCAGGTGCGCTCGGTGTGGTCGGCGACCTCGCGGTCGAACTGTTCGAGACCACCTCGGGCAAGCTCCTGGTGAACGAACTCGCCATGCGACCCCACAACTCCGGTCACTGGACCATGGACGGGTGTCGCACCTCGCAGTTCGAGCAGCACCTGCGTGCGGTACTCGACTACCCGCTCGGTGACACCGATCCACTCGCTCCGCTGACGGTGATGGCCAACATTCTGGGCGCGCCCGAGGCTCCCGAGATGACGATGGACGAGCGGCTGCATCACCTGTTCGCCCGCATGCCCGATGCGAAAGTGCATCTGTATGGCAAGAGTGAGCGCAAGGATCGCAAGATCGGCCACGTGAACATCCTGGGCGCGCAGTCGGGTTCGCTCGCCGACCCCGCCTACGTGGCCTCGGTGCGCGAGCGAGCCGAACGCGCAGCGCACTGGATGTCGCACGCCGAATGGACCGACGGATGGGACCCGCACGATGGCTGACAACTCCACTATCGCTCCTGCCGGGCCTGCGTCCGAGGGTCGTTCCGCAGGCTCCACTCCTGCCCCCGATGGTCGTTCCGCAGGCTCCACTCC
>NZ_BAOX01000301.1:0-5749 GCF_000813105.1 Rhodococcus sp. BS-15
TCTGGACCGCGTGGCTCGGCGCAGGCGGGGAATCCACCGGTGCCCGCGCGGAGGCAGTGCTGCGGGCGTGCTCGGCGCTCGAACTGATCCAGGCCTGCGCCCTGATTCACGACGACATCATCGACTCGTCCAGCACACGACGCGGTTTCCCGACCGTGCACGTCGCTTCGCTCAGCGGCACCGCGAGGCGGGCTGGTCCGGCTGCGCGGACCATTTCGGTGAATCGGCAGCGATCCTCGTCGGCGATCTCGCTCTGTGTTGGGCCGACGATCTACTGCGTGAGTCGGGCATCGACGCCGATGCCGCGCGGCGAGTCCAGCCGGTGTGGTCGGCTATGCGCACGGAGGTTCTCGGTGGCCAGTTGCTCGACATCGAAGCCGAGGCCGGTACCGACGAAAGTGTCGCCGCTGCAATGCGCGTGAACCGCTACAAGACCGCTGCCTACACCGTCGAGCGGCCGCTGCATCTGGGCGCAGTCCTCGCCGATGCCGACGAGAACCTGATCTCGGCCTACCGCAACTTCGGTGCAGACATCGGAATCGCGTTCCAACTGCGCGACGACCTCCTCGGAGTGTTCGGCGATCCCGAGGTGACCGGCAAACCGTCGGGCGACGACATCACCGAGGGCAAACGCACCGTGCTGATCGCGCTGGCACTGCAGAAAGCAGACGAGACCCGGCCGGATCGCGCAGCCACGATCAGGGCCAGTCTCGGAACCGAACTCGACGCGAACGAAGTGGCCGACATTCGTTCCATCCTCGTCGAACTCGGCGCGGTGGACGCGGTCGAGAAGCAGATCGACGAGCTCGGGACCCGGGCCGTCGCAGCCCTCGACAACAGTTCGATCGAACCGGTCGCTGCCGCGCACCTGCGCGCCATGGCAACCGCCGCCATCCAACGGCAGTACTGAAAGAGAGCGTCATGTCTTCGATCCGCACGGTCTCCGGCACCACCGACTGCGTCGTCGTCGTGGGAGCCGGATTGGCCGGCCTGGCCGCCGGTCTGCATCTGCTGGGAGCAGGCAGGAAAGTCACCATCGTCGAGCGCGACGCGACCGTGGGCGGCCGCGTCGGGGGTGTACCCGGTATCGGACGCCGACGGATCGCACCTGTACGACATCGACAACGGCGCAAGCGTGCTGACGATGCCGAACCTGGTGCTCGAGGCGCTCGCCGCCGTGGGTGCCGACTTCGAGTCGACCACGCCGCCGATTCGGCTGACCACGCTGTCGCCGTCCTATCACACGCGCTACGCCGACGGCACGTCCATCGACGTCTACTCCGATCCCGAGGCGATGGCGGCCGAGGTCGAGCGCACCTGCGGTCCAGCCGAGGCGCAGGGATATCGCGAACTGCGGCGTTGGCTCGCCGACATATTCGACGCCGAGTTCGACCGCTTCATCGACTCGAACTTCGATTCACCGCTCGATCTCGTGGGATCGAAAGCCGCGATCTCCGACACCGCGACGCTGACGAAACTGGGCGGCTTCGGCCGCCTCGGGCCACGCGTCGACAAGTTCCTGAAGGACACCCGCCTACGCCGCGTGTTCACGTTCCAGGCGCTCTACGCAGGCATGGCACCCCAGAAGGCCCTCGCGGTCTACGGAGCCATCGCGCACATGGACACCTCCCTCGGGGTGTTCTTCCCCGAAGGCGGCATGGCGGCCATCGCCAGGGCGATGGCCGACGCGTTCGTCACCGCAGGCGGCACGCTCGAACTCGGCACCGAGATCGTCGACATCACCGTCGATCGAGGTCGTACCGACTCCGTGATCACTGCAGCCGGCAGCCGAATCGCCTGCGACGCACTCGTTCTCACCGCAGACCTGCCCGTCGTCGATCGACTCCTCGACCGGGCGTCGGTATCGAAGAAGGGCCGACGCAACGGTTACGGCGTCGTCTCGCCGTCGGCGGTCGTCGCGCACGGAACCGTTCCCGTAGAGCTGACGGAGACGTGGCCCGCTCGCGCGCACCACACCATCGACTTCGGCGACGAATGGGCCGAGACCTTCCGCCGCATCACCGCACGATCGGGCAAGGGGTCCTTGATGGCCGATCCGTCCCTGCTGATCACCCGACCGTCGGTGAGCGATCCCGATCTCGAAGTGGTGCGCGGCGGAGTCCGCAGCGAGCCGGTGTCCATCCTCGCACCGTGCCCCAATCTCGACAGCGCTCCACTGCCGTGGAACGAGCTGGCGCAGCCGTACCTCCGTGAAATCCTGACGACTCTGGAGGCTCGCGGATACAAGGGCCTGCTCGACGGATTCACTCTCGACCACATCGACACACCCGAGACCTGGGCACGCAAGGGCATGATCGAGGGTTCTCCGTTCTCGTCCGCCCACGTGTTTCGGCAGACCGGGCCGTTCCGACGCAAGAACATGGTCGCCGGGCTCGACAACGTGGTTCTTGCCGGCTCGGGCACGACGCCCGGAGTGGGCGTTCCCACGGTTCTGGTGTCGGGAAAGCTCGCCGCAGAGCGGGTGACGGGGCGCACGGGACGGTAGGTTCGTTCGATTCACTGCGTCGACCAACTAAGCTGAGCGCGATCGTTTGCCGGTCGCGCTCATTGCTGCGACCATGATCGTTCGGTGATCGGCGTGAACCAGCGGCCGGCGTACAGATCTCGACCCACAACTCGTTGCAGAGGAGGAGCAGGCGGCAATGTCTTCGATCTCGTCGCACTCCACCTCCGAGGATCGATCGTCGGACGGCGACCCCCCGTCCTCGGCTTCGCGACGACCGTCGAGACTGACCGCAACGGGCAATTTCCTGCGCAGTCCCGAGGGCAAGGCCGCACTGCTCGGTGTGGTCGGTGCCGTCTGCATCGTGTTCGGCGGATTCGGTGCGGGCAGCGTGCGCCGACGCGATCCGTTGCTCGAGGAGATGCACTTGTCGTGGCTGCGATTCGGCCACGGATTCGTACTCTCGACCATCATCGTCTGGGTCGGCGTACTGCTGATGATCACCGCCTGGGTTCGGCTCGGACGCGCGACCCTGCACGGCCGCACCACGGTTGGCGAACTGCGCTGGATCGTCCCGGCATGGACCGCACCACTGCTGCTGTCGGTGCCGATGTTCAGCCGCGACGCGTACTCCTACCTGGCGCAGGGCGCTCTGCTCCGCGACGGATTCGACCCGTATGCCGTTGGCCCCGTTGCCAATCCGGGAGTTCTACTCGACAACGTCAGCAATGTGTGGACCACGACCACTGCGCCGTACGGTCCGTTGTTCCTACTGCTCGCTCGCGGAATCACCAGCCTCACCGGTGACAACGTCATCGCCGGAACCATGCTGCTGCGCCTGACGATGTTGCCCGGTCTGGCCCTGATGATGTGGGCGGTTCCGCGGCTGGCGAAGCACCTCGGCGGCCGAGCGACCACCGCGGTGTGGCTCGCCGTACTCAACCCTCTGGTTCTGATCCACCTGATCGGCGGAGTGCACAACGAGTTGCTCATGGTGGGCCTGATGACCGCGGGGATCGTGCTGACGCTCGAACATCGACACGTGGGCGGCATTGCACTGGTTGCGATCGCGGTGGCGATCAAGGCCACAGCAGGCCTGGCGCTGCCTTTCCTGGTGTGGATCTGGATGCTCCATCTGCGCGAGAAGGCGCGGGCGGAGGGTCGGACGCCGATGTCGCCCGGCCTCGCATTCATCAAGACCGCAGGTATCGGTGCCGCCGTCTTCGTCGCCGTGTTCGTCGTGGCATCGGTGATCGCCGGAGTCGGAATCGGTTGGCTGACGGCGCTTTCCGGATCGGCCAAGATCATCAATTGGCTCTCGCTGCCCACGATCCTGGCGCACCTGGTGACCGTCAGCACCTCGTGGTTCCTCGATCTTCGCCTCGGACCCGTTCTGGATGTCACCCGTCTGCTGTGCGCGATCGCACTGGTGGTCGTTCTTGCGGCGGCCTGGTGGTTGGGCCGCAGATCCGAACGCGATGCGGTCAAGGGCATCCTGATCGCCCTGGTCGCCACCGTCGTCCTCTCCCCCGCAGCCCTGCCCTGGTACTACTCGTGGCCACTGGCGATCGCCGCAGGCTTCGCACTCTCGCGCACGACCCTGATGATTTTGACGGGGCTGTCGACGTGGCTCATGCTCGTCTTCCAACCCGACGGATCGATCGGCCTGTACACGTTCGGACACGTCGCACTGGCGATCTTCGCCGCGGTCGTCGCAGCTCTGGCTCTGACGCGCGTCGATCCGCTGCGTTTACGATCGGACCGATCCAGGGAACACCGTGCCGTGCCGAACGCACCCAAGACCCCAGCAACGGAACCGACCGGAGACGAATCCACGTCATGAAGGCCCACGTGATGAGAGAACTGGACGGTATCGATCCGGAGCTGCACGAGGCTTACCGCATCTGTCGTGAACTCAACGCTCAGCACGGCAAGACGTACTTCCTCGCCACTCGCCTGCTCCCCACCGACAAGCGCGCCGGCGTGCACGCGCTGTACGGGTTCGCCAGGATGGTCGACGACATCGTCGACCTCGAGGGCACCGACATCGCCGTGGGATCGGACGAGCTCAACGCCCGTCGCATCGTCGAACTCGACGTGATCGAATCCCGGGTGCGCGACGCCTTGGCGGGAAAACCATTGTCCGACAGCGTGTCCGATCAGGTATTGAGCGCATTGTGCGACACCGTGGCGCGCTACGACATTCCGCACGACTATTTCTTCGCGTTCATGTACTCGATGCGCATGGACATTCCGGGGAGCCCGATGTTCGTCTCGCGCTACCGCACGATGGAGCAGTTGCGCGAGTACATGTACGGCTCCGCTGCGGTGATCGGACTGCAGATGTTGCCGATCCTGGGAACGGTCGTCGAGCGGTCCGAGGCCGAGCCCCCCGCCGCAGCCCTGGGCGAGGCGTTCCAGCTCACCAACTTCATCCGCGACATGGGTGAGGACCTCGACCGCGACCGCATCTATCTGCCCACCGACGAACTCGCGGCGTTCGGCGTCGACGAAGAACTACTCCGGTGGTGCCGCACCACGGGGAACGTCGACGCCCGGGTCACCCGCGCCCTCGCACACCTGATCGCCGTCACCCGCTCGATCTACCGCACGTCCGATGCAGGCATCGAGATGCTGGATCCGCGAGTGCGACCGTCGATGCGCACGGCGTCGATCCTGTACGGCCGCATACTCGCAGAGGTCGAGTCACAGGGTTACCGGGTGCTCTCCCAGCGGGCGACGGTGCCGCAGTGGACCCGAGCGCGCGTCGCGCTTCCGCAGTTCGCCGTCACCGGCTGGAAGCGCGCGACGGTTCGCTAGAAGGCCATCGCCTGTGCGCGCCTGATCACTTCGCGCATCAGGTCGCCGTGCAGAGCGGCGACGGGTGCACCGGGCAGGCTCTCGTCCTCGGTGAACAGCCACCGCAGGATCTCCTCGTCCTCGTACCCTCCGTCGTGCAGCACGGCCAGCAGGCCGGGCAGCCCCTTGACGATGGTGCCTTGCTCGTATCCAGGAACTGCTCCGGCACGACGGGCACGCGCGAACGCTTCAGGGCGAGCAACTGGCGATCTCGAACGAGCTGTTCGACGCGGGTCTTGGGGATGTCGAGGATCTTCGCGACATCGGCGAACTGCAGCACAGACTCCGACGGATCGAGCACGTCGTCGGCATAGGGAATGGCACTCACGCAGGTAACGTTAACGGGTCCGACGCTCAGACTTCAAAAGCGTGACAGCCGGGTCGTTCCGCAGGCTCCACTCCTGCCGCCGGGTCGTTCCGCAGGCT